>CALFBL010000295.1 GCA_937951695.1 uncultured Granulosicoccaceae bacterium
AATGATCGACTTAACCTTTTTACGAGAACAGCATCAGCAATACAAAACCCGGAAACTGTCGCTGAATATGGAACGCGGTCAGCCCTCCGATGCGAACTTTGATCTCTGCTTACCCATACTGAGTGCCGTCAATGAGGCCAACTACACGACTGATCACGGCGTCGATATTCGCAATTATCCAGGCGGTGTGATTGGACTGATAGAGGCACGGGAACTATTCTGCGAACAACTTAACGTCGCCCCCGATGAAATCATAATCGGCAACAATTCAAGTCTTGAGTTGATGGGCTTTTTTCTAGCCCGTGCTTTGCTATGCGGCGTCAATGGCTGCGGGCACAGTTGGATTCACGATTCACCCAAACTGATCGTTACAGAACCCGGATATGACCGGCATTTCGTGCTGGCGCGTGAGCTCGGCTACGAACTGTTAAGCGTGAGGATGACCCGCAACGGCCCCGACATGGATGCCGTACAAAACCTTGTCCGCCGCGACGCCTCAGTAAAAGGTATTTACTTCGTGCCCACCTACAGCAACCCGACTGGTGACACGATCTCCCAGGCCTTCGCAGAACGACTCATCAACGTAAAAGCCGCAGCGGCTGACTTCACCATCTTTGCCGATGACGCCTACTCCGTTCATCACCTTACAGAAGTATTGACACCAGCCCCGGATCTCCTGCAAATCGCCAAAGAGGCAGGCTGTCCGAACCGCGTAATTTTGTTTGGCTCGACATCGAAAGTGACTTTTGCCAGCGGCGGAATCGGTATGGTCGGTATGAGCACAGATAATGTGGCCTATTGGTCAAAGGCACTGAGCGCCCAAACCATCGGCCCTAACAAGGCAGAACAATGGCGGCACGTGCTCTTTCTGCGTCAGTATCCAGGTGGCATAACAGGGCTGATGCAGGATCACGCGAAAATCTTGAAACCGAAGTTTGACAAAGTGCAGGAAGTACTCAGTCGCGAGTTAGGTAATCAAGATCTCGCGACATGGACCGACCCGAGCGGTGGTTATTTTGTCAGTCTAGATACTGTACATCCGGTCGCAAGCCGCGTTGTTGAACTGGCTAAACAAGCAGGCCTTGCACTAACACCCACGGGGGCTACGTTCGCTGATGGCATAGACCCGGAGAATCGAAATATCCGTCTCGCTCCTACCAGACCTCCATTGGAAGAGGTCGAGCTTGCTATGGAAGTCCTTGCGTGTTGCATCAAACTGGCAACAGCAGAAGCTGAGTCTGTATAGCCTTGCACCAACGTTTGGTTGATCGACTAACCACTTGTATTCGCTGTCGGGCAATGAGTCCCGCCTGTCTTCTCGCATCTGCCTATAAATCTTTGGAAATCAATGGCTGATTGTCGGTTCATGTCACAAGGGGGCCGCGGAGGAAATGTAGGCTGTCTTTACCGTCGTATAGAACTCAGCGGCGTAGCTTCCTTGTTCGCGTGGCCCGTAGGAGCTGTCACCACGACCTCCAAAGGGTACGTGGTAGTCGGTGCCGGCTGTGGGCAAGTTGACCATGACGCAGCCTGTTCTGGCATTGCGCCGAAAATGAGTGGCGCGCGCCAAGTTGGTTGTCATGATGCCCGAGGTAAGACCGAACCTTGTGTCGTTAACAACGGATAACGCCTCGTCGTACCCACTGACCTGAATGACCGCTGCGAGTGGCGCAAACATCTCCTCTCGGTTAATCCGCATATTGTTTGTCGAGCCAGCGAATACGCCTGGGGACATGTAATAGCCGTCAGTTGCCATTTCCAGTCGTTGACCACCACACAGTAACTCGGCTCCTTCCGATATACCAAGCTCGACATAGGCCAGGTTCTCGTTGAGCTGCTGCTCTGACACGACCGGTCCCATTTGGGTATCGGCTTCGAGTGCATGGCCAACCCGCATGGCTCGTGCCCCTGCAACCAGTTTTTCAACAAATTCATCGTGTACCGCTGAATGCACGATTAAACGCGATGACGCGGTGCATTTCTGACCTGAACCACCGAAGGCTCCACCTAAAGCCAATGCTACAGATAAATCAATGTCGGCATCATCCATAACAGCCAAGGCATTCTTAGAGCCCATCTCCAGCTGCACTTTCGTCAGATTCTGAATAGCAGCCGCTGCAATACCTTTACCGACATCCACCGACCCGGTAAACGAGATGGCATCAATGTTCGCACTCTCTACCAGACTCTGTCCCACCGAGCGGCCCGCACCCATGACTAGGGAGAACAGACCCTTAGGGATGTCCTGTCGATCAATGATTTCAGTGAGCGCAACGGCTGAGGCGGGTGTGACGTTAGCAGGCTTCCACACCACAGCATTGCCGAACGCAAGCGCTGGCGCAATTTTCCAAGCCGCAGTAGCGGTGGGAAAATTCCATGGTGATATGATGGCAACAACGCCGAGCGCTTCTCGACGCACATCGATTTCGATGCCATCGCGCACCGAGTCAGCGGTATCACCGATCTGGCGCAACGTCTCTGCGGCAAAATACGTGAAGAATTGGCCTGCTCGATAGATCTCCCCTTTACCCTCAGCCATTGGTTTGCCTTCTTCACGTGACAACAGAGTGCCAAGTTCTTCAGAGCGTTCTATCAACTCATTACCGATGGCCATGAGTACTTTATATTTTCGCTCTATGCCGGAAGCTGCCCACTTTGCTTGCGCCGCGCGTGCCCGCTCCAGCGTTTCATCCAACTGTTTCGCACTCGCTTGCGCGAACTCACCAATGACATCGGACAAATCTGAAGGATTGCGGTTTTCGATGGTGTTCTCACCTTCAACCCATTCGCCAGCGATTAGATTCAATTTTTTTGTAGTCATGGAGTCGATGTGGAATAGGACCAAAAGAAGCCCATCAGTATTGACCATACCTATAGATTCAGTCAATCTAAAGTTGCTTAAATGACGCTCGGGTCGACTATTTGCACCATCGAGTCGGTGTTTCTAAAGTACCGCTGGAATCTCGCCGAGACCTTTATTTGCCAATGCTGATACGACCCAAATTAACCAGGCAAATCCCAATCAATAAAATCAAACAAAAGTTTCGATAAAATTTCTGCATGGCGGGTTTAAAGGCGTAAGTTCCCAATAGCACACCGGCCAAAGCGAACGGGATTAAAACACCAGCTCGAAGAACTACAGTATGGTTTATCATGTCGTATAGAAACAAAAAAACAAGCGATGTAAACATGCCAATAAATAGATACAGTGTTAACGTTGCACGCATTCGTGTTGGTTGGGCCCGGTTGGCAAGCACATAAAGCGCTACCACCATCCCGCCAACCGAGGCAAGGCCCGTGGCGGATCCTGCAGTCACGCCAGTGAGAAATCCCCCAGACTTTGTCGCTAGCGCCGCTGGCGTGCGTGGCGAAAACTGCAGCACCGTCAATACAAGGATGAGGGAGACCGCTATGAGTTTCGACAACTCTGGTGACACGCTGGTTGTTGCCAGCAATCCAAGGGGCACACCTAGGGCTGATCCAATCGCCAGCGGCCAGAACTGGCCCATATCGGCATCCCGCAGCCCGCCTCTGAACATAACAAGACTGGCCGAACCTTCCAAAAGAAAAAGCACCGGGATTAATTCGACCGGCGGCAGGATCAGCACAAGGCTACCCATGGCAACCGCCGACAGGCCAAAGCCTGCAAACCCGCGCACGCAGCCAGCCAGAACAACCGCGCCACAGCAGAAAACCAGTTCTGAGAAAGACAAATCCAGACGCGGCAGAAAGCTGAGGATAAGATCCATTTTTAATTGAGTAACCGCGTGTAGATTGTGAGAACTGTTGCCGGCTGAGACGTTGTGTAAACTCTGTTCATTCAATCAGGGTTGATAAAAAGTACTGACACACCGCGCACAATCAGGGTTGATAAAAAGTACTGACACACCGCGCAATTCTTTTGCCGCTAAACTGTCGATCAAATTCCCCCGCGGCGGTGTTCAATACCAAGCCATGTTCTTTTGATTCTAGTACGGGAGTTCAAGTCATCTCTCGCGTCAGCCCATTGACTTAAATCGTGCGAAAACTTACTGTAGCTTATTGAAATTCACTTAGATGCAAGTGTGTATAGCATTACTATGCCACTGTCATCCGATAATTCCAGTTTTTGCTAAAGCGGCGGTGTAACCAGTCTGATCTGTGGATCAATCCTGGATGCATCGGGTGTAGAGAAACTCAACACAGCCGTATCAGCATGACGTCAACCGGAGCAGCCGCCTTGAGTAACACCAATTTAATGTCCCGTCTCGTCGCTATGGTGGGCGCTTCGGCGATCTTAC
>CALFBL010000296.1 GCA_937951695.1 uncultured Granulosicoccaceae bacterium
AATCGAGGACATGGCTGCCTTCCCTTTTTTCGTTGAGGTTCGCCAGTGAACCCATCTTGAGTGAATCCATCACGAGTGCGAGCATCATGCATTCAGTCGACGGATCAACCGATTAGCACGCAAGACAGCGGTGAATAGAGCTCCCGCGCACACTGTGCTCAATCCAGCGATCGATACCGCAATAGGCGCTTCGTAGTCAGAACCCACGCCACCGGTCAGTTTAAACCCTGATACGAACGCTGACAATAGCGCTCACCCAGTGAAAATCGCCATGACGACATCTCATCGGATGAAAACGCCAACGGCTAGCATAGTGATCTACACCCGTTGACGACGCTATCGGTGAGCGAGAAATCAACTGCTACCGCACCTTTACCGTGTCGCGAAGGCTACGCAATGTGTTGACGGTGGTTTCCCAGTTGATGCAGGCATCGGTGATCGAGACGCCGTACGTCAAATTCTTTGGGTCTTTTAATGTCTGCTTGCCGGCGTGCAGGTGAGATTCGAGCATGATGCCAACGATGGATTGATTGCCGTTGGCGAGTTGCTCGGCGACATTGTGTGCCACTAAGGGTTGGCGTTCGTGATCTTTCAGTGAATTGCCGTGGGCGCAATCGATCATGATGCGTTTTGCCAAACCGGCTTTATCGAGTGCGGCTTCTGCCATGGCCACATTCACCGAATCGTAGTTCGGTTTTTTGCCACCGCGCAAGATGATATGACCGTAGGGGTTACCGCGTGTGGACATGACAGAGACTTGACCGTCGGTGTTAATGCCCAAAAATTGATGACCACTAGCGGCGGATTCCAGAGCGTTCACCGCCACACTCAAACTGCCGTCGGTGCCGTTTTTAAAACCCACGGCGGTGGACAGACCGGACGACATTTCCCGATGAGTTTGACTCTCGGTGGTGCGGGCGCCGATGGCAGACCAACTGAAGAGATCCGATAAATACTGCGGGCTGATGGGATCGAGCGCTTCGGTGCCGGTTGGCATACCGCGTTCTGCTAACCACACCAGTAGTTCGCGCGCTTTGCCCAGCCCGGTTTCAATCTCGAACGAATCATTTAAGTGCGGGTCATTGATAAGCCCTTTCCAGCCGACGGTGGTGCGCGGCTTCTCAAAATAGACTCGCATCACAATCGCGATGTGATCTTTGAGCTCTTCCCGCAGCGTGAGCAGTTTCTCGGCGTACTCTTTTGCAGCGTCTAGGTCGTGCACGGAGCAGGGGCCGACGACAGCCAGCAGCCGATTGTCCCGCTTATCGAGGATGGCCTCGACTTCCGCGCGGCCCGCTTCGATGGTGGCGCTGGCGTTTTCCGTTCGCGGGTAACGCTCTTTGAGCTGTTGTGGGGTGATCAACGTCGTGGAGGACACGATATTGGTATTGGATAGGGGACGATTGAGCGTTGTCGCTGCGGAGTTTTCGGTAGTCATGGGGCATAGCGTTGCACGAATTTTGAGCACAGGCAACCCCTTATCTGCGGTCACAGCTCTTCGGATCCCTCAGTGGCCATCAGCCCGAACTATGGCTCAAGTGGGTCTTAAGTCACGCAGCAGTTCAATTCCGTCGTCGGTGGCGCTCAAACGTGCTTTGGCGTCGAGAAGATCGGCCAGATCGTCGCCGATCAGTCGATCCCGCCAACCGTCAAGCGCGGCACGACCATCACCGATCACCATTTTTTCCAGCGTCTTCTGTGGCGCTAGGATGGAGGCTGCAATGCTCAGCTCACCGGCGCGTTGATGCACCCAGGCGTTGAGCAGTTGCACGGTGGCGTGGCGCTGTGGGGTTAATTTCACTTTCTTGACAAAGTCGGGCACGGGTTCGGGAGTTTGATCTTTGGCCACGCGAATCTGCTCGATCAGTTCAGCGCCGAATCGGTCACGGGTCTTTCTGTCGAGGCCGCGGATGTGCGAGAGCTCTTTGTCTGAATCCGGTTTTTGCTGGGCGAGGGTGCACAGCACATCGTCTTTAATTAGCCAGTTTCTGGGTTGATTGGTTTCCCGGGCTTTGAGTTCCCGCCAGGTGGCAAGCGCCTGAATGATCGATAAGGTGTCACCCTTGTAGCGCTGAATGTTGCGGATTTTACGCCAGCGTAGATTCGCGGGTTGCTCGTACTTGTGCGGATCTTCAGCGGCCAGAAAGTCCTCGTCTAGCCAGGTTAATCGTTTGGCGTCGTGTAATTCAGCTTTCATGCTCAGATACATCTGTTCGAGATAAATCACATCATCGAGCGCGTAAGCCAGTTGCGATTCACTTAAAGGCCTGCGTGTCCAGTCGGCGCGCGTTTGTGATTTGGGTAGTTCTATCGACAGTATTGCGCTGACCAGATTGGCGTAACCGATCTGTTCGTTGTGCCCAAGCAGCGGGGCAGCCACTTGCGTGTCGAATAAGGGTCCTGGAACTCGCTTAGACAGTAAATAGAAAATTTCCAGATCCTGAGACGCTGCATGAAAAACCTTTTCAATGTTTCTGTCGTGCAGAAGATCGAACAAGGGTTTTAAGTCTTTTACAGCGAGAGTATCAATACAGGCGAGCACGTCTTTGTATTTGATTTGCACCAGACACAGCTCAGGTCGGTAGGTGCGTTCTCGCAAAAACTCGGTATCGAGGATAAGGTACGGGACGTCTTTTAACGCCTCGCACAAAACGACGAGGCCGTCGTCGGTATCGACCATGCTGTATTCAGGTAGAGCGCTTGGCATAAGGGCCTGTGTTGTCGTTGTTATTCGTTGAAGTTCAAAGCGCGAGTGCAGCGTTAAAACGAGAACGAATAGAACAGATCCACCGCGCGCTCCGCTCCTTCAGTGGCCTCCAGATACAACTTCTTGGTGAGGTCGTACCGTAAAAACAAGGTGCCGGCGTTGCTGGCGAACACGTTTTGCCCGTAACGCAGCAGCAGTCTATCATTAAGCCGCCCACTGACCACCACTTCGGTGTTTTCGCCGCTGCCTTGAGAGCCCAGGGAAAAATCCTTCACACCCATTTTCCCCGCCAGATTCGACACGGTTCCTTTACTGCCCTTTAAGGTCAGCGCCAGCGCTGCGGAGGCAAGAAAGTTTTGCTCGGCACCGGAAGCCTCGTTGATGTCACGCCCCAACAGGATGTAGGACAAAATGGCGTCCTGGGACTTGTCTGCGGGTTCGGTAAACAGCGTGATCGAGGGTTCTGCCACACGCCCGCCAACACGCAGTCCTGCGGTGCGATCTTCGGAGCTGATGGTGCGCACCGCATCCATGTTCAATTGCGTTTGTTCGATGGGGCCAACGAACAGAATTTGCCCGTCTGTCACGGTAAGATCCTGACCGTAGGATTTGAAGATCCCTTCAACAATACGGATCTCACCGCCGAGCTGAACCGGTCGAGGTGGTCTGAGACCCACGCTCATGTCGCCGGTGAGCGAGGCCTCCAGTCCGTACGCGTTCAATTGCACATCATCGCCAAGGGAGACATTTAAGCGCACGTCAAGATCGGTTGCGCTGGCGGTCGCCGTTTGTTGGTCCTGCGCCGCTTGCTCGGATGCTTCCTCCGCTTCATCTTCAATGATCACGATGTCATCAGACAAAGAGCTCGCACCCTCGGGCACTGTGGCCACTTCGATATCGGCCCTGGGCACATTGACGTCCCCTCGAACCCGAACACTGCCCGGCCTGAGTGTGATTTGCATATCGGTGTCAACGGAGCTTTCTTCCAAGGGAGGCGACTGCACGTTGAGCTCCTCCCCCTTAATGTTGATGTTGGCGTTCCAGGCGGCGATGTTCGTCCAATCGGCGTTACCGGTAATGCCCATCGTACCGTCGCCGCTTTGCAGAGCGCCTGAAATGTCTGCGCGCTTGCCGTTGACATCAACGGTGAGCTTGCCGCCATCGACAGACAACGGCAACGTTTCCGCGTTGGCAATGGGCTTGTCCAACTCCACCTGACCGTTAAAGTTTGGGTCGGTCAGGCTACCTGAAATCTTGCCGTTGGCGTTTATCACACCACTGATTTCATCGAAATCGGGTAGAAAGGCTTGCAAGAAACTGATATCAAAACCCTGGAGGGACAAGTCGCCACTGATCGGTTTTCTCTCTTGAGATGGGTCCATGGTGAAATCCACCGCCGCATCCCCAAGGCCTTTCGACTTAAGCGCCACGTCGGCGCTGATTTTTTCCCCCGTGGCGTTAGCGTCGACGGTAAACAGATCGTAGGCGAATGAGAGTTCATCAAATGAGGCGTCTTGGACTTTGATGCCGCCATCATCAATTTGCGATTTAAGCGTCGCGTCGAACCCGCCAGGGTACTGTTCGCCCCAGTTGATATTGGCGTCCGCTTTTAGTACCCCTTGCAATTCAGAATCGGCCGGCAGGAACGGATTCAAACGGGCTAGGGGGTATTGCGTCAGGGTGACATCTGCCGTGCCGGTGGGTTCTGCCAATACGTCGTTCTCCAGGCACAGTCGCGTCGTTTCTGTGCGCCAGCAGTGAGCGCCGATGGTGGCTTTTTTAATCTCGTTGTTCCAGCCCAAATCAAACGGATCGGCCAAGGTGACTTCGTGCGCTGGCAGATCCAGTTCAGCCGCTTGTAACTTACCGGCCCAATTAAAGGTCTGGCTCAGGCCGCCTTCGGCGCTGATGTCCACCGCTGTGGCTTGTGGGCCATCGGCAAACACCTTGAGTGTGTGGTTCGGTAGGGTGCCGTCGAGCTCCACTTTGGTGTTCTGCACCAGCTGTTCGCCTTGCTGAATCTTATCGACCGTCAACGACAGTGCGCTGGCCTCTTTGGCACCGCGTGCTACATCGGCGTCGAGCTTAAGCCCGGTGATCAGCAGATCGTTGAATTTCACGACGGCAGAATCGGCACGTAATTTTACGCTGGGTTGGGTCGGTTTGCCGCTGATATTCAAGTCGGCGTTAAAGCCGCCGGCGAGTCCTGGCAGAAAGTTTTGCAGCTGCTCGAGTTTAAGATTGGCGGCGAAGTTCAATGTGTCGCTCGCGGTACCGCTTGCGTTGACTTGATTCTTTCCGTTGTTCAAGACTACTTTTTCGACATTCCATTGTTCGTCATAGGATTTTGAAAGCAGCGCTTCCAAGTCAAACGGAAAATCGCGCAAGGTGCCACTGATGACACTCTGGGTCAGATCGAGCTTCCACCGGCCGTCCAGAACGCCTCCGTTGGCGGCGATCTTACCGCTGAGTTTGCCGTTGATATCGGGGGCCACGCCAGCGGGATTGATGTCTTTGATTACCAGGTCTGTGTTCCAGACGATCTCCTCGTCGAGTGTCGCAGCGGCATTTCCGGTAACGCTGCCGCCAAGAGTTTGAATAGTGATCGCGGGAACATCAACGCGGTGGGGGTTGGCGATGGCGGTGATGTCAATGGATGTTTCAGGGACGTTCTTACCGCTGACATCGGTGGCGAAGCTGACAGCGAAGTCGTCCATGTTCCCATTGATGTTAACGGCGAGCTGTTTGGCTTTGGCCAGTTGCATCGTATCCAGTGGCCAGCCAATTTGGTCTGAGTTGACGGTCAGCGTCAACGGCAGCTTCGGGTCGAGTGGTTTAACGCTACCGGTCAGAGTGACCTCAGCGGTGCCAGACACCGTTCCATCGAACACGACGTCCTCAAAGGAGTTGGAGGCAAGCGCGTTAACAGCAATAGACGTTTGAGGAACGTTCTCAGCGCTAACGTCGCTGGCAAAGCTAATGTTCAGTTTATCGAGATCGCCATCGATGTTGAGGGCGAGCTGTTCGGCTTTGGCCAATTTCAGAGTATCCAGCGGCCAACCGACTTGATCGGCGTTAACGGCAAGTGTTAAAGGCAGCTCGGGGTCTAGGGGTTTGGCAGTACCGGACAGAGTCACGTCAACTGCGCCAGACACCGCCGCCTCGAACACCAGATCTTTAACCGAATTAGAGGCGTTCAGGTTAATCTGAAAATCGTTCTCTTCGATCACATCGGTGCCATAAGCGACGATGTTCAAATCCAGCGGGTAATCGTCTTCAAGTGTTATCTCGCCACTGATGTCAGTGGAAAAATTAAGATAGGCGGCGCTTAACTGCGTAATCGTGAGTCGATTGCCGACATTGTGCGCCTGCAGGCGCACATCTTTCACGACTTGTTCGGGTGCATCGCCTGCGGGTTTGAAGATAAATTCTTTGACTTGAATGTCGTCAAGATTCAGATCCAGTGGCAGTGGGATGGACGGCAAGACGATGTCGTCGGTGCGCGGTGATTCGGTGGAGGGTTCGGTCGAACCTAGCATCTCAACGCGCAGTTGGTCAACGATCAATCGTTCAAGACAAAACTTTTTACGAGTTAAACATGAGCTCTGCCAAGCGCTGTCCAGCCCACTGATCGACAAATCCATGCTGTCGTTTTTAAACGTAAGCGCCGACGCTTCGATGCCGTCACTCATATTGCCGGAAGCGTTGGTGATCTCTAGCCCTTTGACCCGCTGGGTGGCTTGGGAGACAGCGATGCCGAAGCCTTTGTCGGTGACAGTCAAGAAGTAGAGAAGCGCAAACGCCAAACCGAGCAACAGCACTATAAACAGGATCAGCCGCAGCAGTGCCCGGAACAGTTTGGCAGCCGGTCCGCGCTTTTTTTTCGGTGGGCGAGGCGCAGAGGCGTGCTCAGGGGTGGGGGCCGTGGAGCGCTTTGGCGCGTCCGCAAATGAATCCAGTGTAGCGTCACTCATAAGTCTGGCCCCAAGGAGAAGTGGACGCGAAAGCCCGAGTCGTCATCTGCATTGTTGCTGATCGGTTTCGCGATATCCAGTCGAAACGGGCCAACCGGAGATTGATAGCGTATGCCAACGCCTGCACCGACGCTGTAAGGGGTGTCAGAGTCGTTAAACGCACGGCCGCCATCAATAAAGATCGCTGAACTCCATTTATCGAGAAATCGGTAATTGTGTTCAAAATTAATCACTTCTTTATAGCGTCCGCCCACGTTGTCACCGTCTTCATTGCGTGGTGAGACCGTCAGGAATCTAAAGCCTCGGATGCTTCGATCTCCCCCGGCGAAAAAGCGTTGCGAGACGGGCACATTTTCGAAATCGTTGGTGCTGATGGCTCCATACTGGGCGGCGAATACAAACTTGTTTCGATCGGTTATCGCGCGGATATACCGGAAATTGATCTCGAGCTTCACAAGATCCACTGTGGAGAACAATTCACTGCTACCGCCCAATAACGTGATCGAGCTGCTTTGCCCCCACGTAACGTATGGGCTGCCCTTGGATCGACTGCGCGTGTAAGAAATCCCAGGTAATACTAAATTGGAGTTTTCCGACTCTTCGTCGCCGATGGTGAAACGTTCGCGTTCGAATCGCAGAAAGAGTGATTCTGTCCATTTGGACGGGAGAACCCGCACGCGCTGAAACACTAAAGTGGACAGAAAGCTCTCGGTGTCGAGTTCGGTGGCGTTCTTGAGCCCGAAGTCGAGCCCGAAATAGTTGCTCAACGGATCGACCCGCCGCGGAATCTTGTAGGCCACGGTTGCTGTCTGATTGATGGCGGATACGCCAAGCCCGAACCTTACTGAGTGACCCAACCGGTTGACCAGCGGGCGGGAGTAGTTGAGTTTCAATCGAGGCCCAACATCCGAAGAAAACCCGACACCGATACTGACCGCGTTGCTGTCTTTTCTGTCCAGCGACACCACCACGGGGACGGTGCTGCCGTATCGGGCGTCGCGCTGAGGGGTGACGCGTACGGATTTGAAGTAGCCGGACTTTTGATAATCGGTGACCGCATCGCCTATCAAACTGGACTGGTAAGGTTCGCCTTCTTTAAACGGTATCC
>CALFBL010000297.1 GCA_937951695.1 uncultured Granulosicoccaceae bacterium
GCACCGGTAGGGCGGTTGGGTGGCGATGAGTTCACAATACTACTGCCCGGTGCGGATGACGTATCGTCTTTAGCCATGGCTGAACGTATGCTGGCGTCCTTACTCGAACCGGTGTCACTTGGTAATCATAAGGTGGTCATCGGTGCCAGCATTGGCATAGCGTTGTATCCCCGAGATGCCACCAATGCTAGCGGGCTGCTCAAATGTGCCGACGTCGCCATGTACGACGCGAAGCGCAGAGGACCGAACAATCGACGCCTGTACGGTCTTGAAATGCAAGACGGATTAATGAACCGTATGGAGCTTGAAACTGAATTGCGAAAAGCCATGCAAGACGGTTTGCTAACGTTGAACTACCAGCCGCAATACACCCTCAGGGATAACTCGATGGCCGGTTGTGAAGCCCTGCTGCGTTGGCATCACCCGCAGCTGGGTTTTATTTCACCAGCGGAATTTATACCGCTCGCAGAAGCCAGAGGCCTGATTGGGACTATTGGCACATGGGTGCTGAACGAAGCCTGTCGACAATGGCGTGCATGGGCCGACTCAGGACTAACGCCTCCACGAATCGCGGTAAACGTATCGCACCGACAGTTTGCGAGCTGCGATATCGCAGATGAGGTCAAAGCAACCCTGCAACATCATGGGGTACCGCCTGATGCACTCGAGCTGGAGTTGACCGAATCGTGCATGATGGAGGCGGATGTTGATGTCGTGAAGACTCTAGAGCGAGTGCGCCAGCTTGGTGTCCGTGTCGCTATGGACGACTTTGGCACCGGTTACTCATCGCTAGCAGCACTCACACGACTGCCAATCGACACACTCAAGGTCGATCGCAGTTTTATTTCGGGCATTCACCACGAGTCGCCGAATGATAAGGTGGTAACCGCGATACTTTCTCTGGCTCGAGGCCTCGAGCTTGAGATAGTCGCAGAGGGCGTAGAAGAGGAAATCGAACTGGATTACTTGCGCGATAATGGCTGCGACATCGTGCAAGGGTATTTGCTCAGTAAGCCGTTGACTGAGCCTCAGTTTCAAGCGCTACTCACCAAAGAATGCATGCTGGATCGTGCGGCTTGAATTGTTGGCCTGAGCCTTTAAACGATCGATGATATTAGTTGGACTAATCCTAGCGTTGGCCTGCATAGACACAATGCGGAATGCCCGTGTCGAAATCGCCGCGACCGTCATCATTGAGTCATCACTCCGCAGCAATACAATCCACTGTCAGCGGGCGACAGGCGGATCTTTATCGAGCGGTACCCCGACTAGATGGCGATACAAGGCTGCCTGACGATTGATAACAGACCGGCGGCTCATCGGAACACCGACGTCTTTTAACACTGACAAACTGTAGTAGGTCCACAAATTCTCTTTTTCTCGATGAATAAACAAAACCGACACCGCGCTTTCAGGCTTGAAAACTGTGATCGGACCAAAGCGGATTCTTGACCGGTTCTGCGATTTCAGAACGATATGATCGATAGAAGTACTAATTGTTTTCATTTCAAAAACGTTTAGCCCCCAAGATCGCGAATCATTTTGCGCCAGGTACAAGGTTTCACCGCTGAGTACTTCAGAGCCAGAAAAATCCGTTCGCCTTATCTTTGCATCGCGTGATTCGAGCGCGAAGGCTTTCTCGGCCAGCGATTGCCATGATGAATTCGAGATCGACCAGTACACCAAGTCTTCGGTTTCGGAGACAGCGCCCAGTCGCTCAGCGAGCTCTTCGGTGGTTCCATCGAAGTTAAAGCGTCCAGCAAGAGCGGTTGTCAGATCAGCACTGGATTGCAAAGACACTTGGCAGCTAGGCACCAGGCTCGCAAGTTTCTTCCACGACGCAACCGATGGAGCTTTACCGGCTGAGGCAAACGGCGGAATGGTAGTGGTCTTGCCATCGGGACAAGCTGGAGGCTCAGCGGCGTATGCCTCGCAAACAAACACCGACAGTATGCCTAACAGAAATTGTTTCAAAGAATCTACTCGACCGCTCTTCCAGAGCATAGCGCTTGTGACGGTTTCGACGGTTATATTAATTCATTATCGATAATCGTTGACACGCTTTTCATGTCGACATAGGCTAGAATTCATTAGCCTTATGCACAGCATCAAGAGATGGACGTTACATCCAAGACTTAACAACAGGATGAACCAGGGCAGTGATTCAGAAAGTAATTTTGAGCAATCAAGTCAAAGAGGAACTTCTCGATGACATTTTATCAGGCAAATACCAACCGGGTGATCGACTAATCGAGTCGCAGATAGCCAAAAGTATGGGTATCAGTCAATCGCCGGTCAGAGAGGCGTTACGCGACATGGTTGCCATGCGTTTTGTCGAGGTCGAGCCCCATAAGGGCGCACGGGTTCGTAAAATTGAACAGCGTGAAATCATGGAAATTTACCCAGTGCGTGCATGCTTGGAAGAATTAGCGGGGCAACTTGCAACGGATAAAGTGATCGACGAGTTGAAACATCTTGAAAAGGCCGTGGAAAAGATGACCCGTGCGTTCAAGAGCGGGGATGCAAGGAAGATGGCGCATTGGGATGTGCACTTTCACCGAACCATCCTTGAAGCGTCTGGCAACGATATCCTGATTGAGTCATGGAATGCCTTAATGATTGAGGCGCGAACGTTCGTCACACTCAGCAACCTGATCAAACACCGACCAGAGCTAAACCTGGCCGATTGGCATGACCCGATTATTGATGCCTTGCGGGAAGGCGACCCGATGCATTGTGGGGCAGTGATGCGCGAACACGTCGAGGAATTTGGCAAAGTGATGCAGAGTGTCTTTAGCGCAGTTCCACATAATAGCGAAGCGGAACTGGCCGTGGAATAAAGTCAGGCAGATGACGATGACAGCGCTCACTCTTTGGTGAGCGGCCCCGACACCCACCTACGAGCACGACCCATGCGCAAAGTTACTCTTGCACTTCTTCGCCATGCAAAGGTACCCTCACACAAGGGCGATATGCCTTTAACCGAGGATTCCAGTGCAGACATTCAAGCCGCGGTGCCTCGGTTGCTTGCTCTGGCCAGTGGCGGCAGTCAATTCCTGTTTTTGGGGACGCAAACCAAACGCTCGCGCCAGACCGCCGAGGCGTTGCGCGAGGCCATCGACCCGATAGCCCCAGAGGTCCATCCGGCATGGGGTCTGCGCAACCCCGACCTGTATTTGGCGGGATCCCGAGTAGAGATGGGGTCGACCCCGCAGTTCTTCGCCTCGCAATGCGACCACCTCGGTATGACGGCCGATCTCGTGTCAGCGCAGAACTTCTTTCACGAGTTTTTGACCGCTCCAGATCGCATTGAATATTGGTTGTTCCATCATTCGCCTCCTGGAGAAGATGCCGCCGCTGTGGCAAAACGTGTCTTTCAATTTGCCCGCAGTTTTCTCTCCGGCGATACAGCAAATCATCTCGTCGTCTGTTGTGTTACGCATTCACCGGTCATGCGAGCCGTACTTCACCAAGGCCTTGGTCTGGCCGACACGGGAGAGCCAAACTGGGTTGAAGCGATCGTTCTCGAGGTGACAGAGAGGGAAATGACCTTCAAATATCGCGACTTCGTCGGTCAAGTTTCTGAGGCGATTGCAGGCTCGGCCTGACGCAATTGTTGGAATAGGCGCTTTGGCTTCGGGTGGTTGGAGGTCTCAATGCGTCTTTGCTGAGATTTATCCAATCGTAATAACCCAGTCTGCGAACATTTGATTGACCAACAAGACGCGCAATTACAAAGTCTTAGGGGGATTTCCGCCCCGCGTATGCAGTTTCCCGAATAGATAATAAATAATCGATAATCGCTTGACTATGACTAATTGAAAGCTCTATCCTTGCCCAGCGCCAGCAATGAAATTTCGGTTTTGGGAGGATCTGATGAGCTTGGATGAAACTAAGATACTGGGACAAAATCTGGGGACTGATGAATTCCCTGTGCAATGGGATACGGGAGAGGACGAACTGTTCTGGATTCTCGACGATTTACACTGTCCCAATCCACTGTCGCCGATGTTCTTCGATATCGGGGGATGGTGGTTAACCTGCGATCACATGTTCCGGCGCTTCGGCACCCCTTTCGCCAGCGATTGGATTGCCAAGAACGTCAACGGATACCTCTACACCGCTGCACTGCCAGCAACCCCGGGCATTCATGTTGAAGCCATGGAGTACCAGAACCGCTACGTTCCACGGGTACCGCTAGACGGAGCATACGCGGGTAAGATCGGCGCTTACCTCGGCAACGTACTGCCACACTACGCGGAAAATTTTCTCGACTGGTGGGACAACCGCATCCTGCCAGAAATGAAACGTAATTTTGACTACATCGATACGTTTGACAAAGACAGCGCAAGTCTGACAGCGCTTGCGGTTCTGCTTGAGGACATGATCGACATCCATGATCGCCACTGGAAAATCCACTGGATGCTGAATTTCGCGCAGTTCTCAGCAACGACTGCGCTCAACGGGGCTATAGACGAATTCAAACCCAACGCCGATCCTGATCTAAAAGGACGCTTGCAAAGTTCAGTCAAGGATCGCAACTGGGATTCGGTTGAAGCGCTTTGGCAAATGAAAGAAATCATCAAAGGCAGCGAGGATCTTCAAGCGGCCTTTAAGAAACCCAGCGCTTCCGAAGTGATGATCGCCCTAGAAGGTTCGGCTGCGGGCAAGACCTTGATCAAAGATCAGCTAGACCCGTACTTAAACGAATTCGGACACAAAGCGTTGTGGTCACATGAAGTCATGTTTCCGCTTTGGGTTGAAAATCCTGGTCCGGCCATCGAAGCGGTACGCGGGTATTTAGTAACAGACTATGACTACCCGAAAACCATCAATGGTGTAAAAGATGACCTGAATGCGGCGATAGCCGAATGTATGGAAGGGGTTGACGGCGATGCCCGCGAGAAGCTTCAGGATGCACTCGATCAATCGTTGAAAATGAACCCGTTGACACCCGATCACCATTTCTATATCGACCAAGGTACAAACGCCCGGTTGCGAACGGTTCTTCTCGCTGTAGGCAGGAAATTTGTGGAACACGACATCATCGACGATGCCGAAGACATTAACTTCCTACGCTATAACGAACTGCGCGCGTTAGTCGGTGATGCCAGTGCCTACAATGCCCGCGACATCGTGTCAGATCGACGCGATGAACACGAAGAAGCAACAACACGGCGCCCACCTGATTGGTTGGGCACTGCCACGGAAGAGGCCTTGGGTTTTCCTTACGCTGGACTATGGGGTTTTCCGGAACGTTTCTACCGAAAACCACCAACAAAAGCGGGAGAAATTACTGGCCTTGCCGCATCTCCAGGTGTCATTGAAGCCAAGGCTCGTGTGATAACCGATCTTGATCAATTTAACAGCGTGGAAGAGGGCGAAATCCTGGTTTGCCGCATGACTAACCCAGCTTGGGTAGTGTTATTTACTCAGATCTCGGGTTTGGTCACCGATGCTGGCGGTACCACCTCGCACTCGGCTGTCGTGTCTCGTGAGTTTGGATTGCCTGCTGTCGTCGGTACATCGGTCGCAACAAAAGACGTCAAAACCGGTGACACCTTACGTGTCAACGGCACTACGGGGATTGTCGAAATTTTAAATTAAGGCAATGAAACGCCGCTGCGGACGAAATTACTTGGGGCGATCATGTGTATCCATAACGAGCGATGTCAAGCGAGCGGCGGATTCGCCAGAGGGTTGATCATTGGATAAGCCAACTGGAAAACGAACTAAAGGTCGCGTTGGGGACGAAGGTCCAAATTAAGCAGGGCACACGTGAAAAGGGTCAAATCGTGGTCCATTTCAAGAATTCGGCTGAATTTGAGCGGTTGA
>CALFBL010000298.1 GCA_937951695.1 uncultured Granulosicoccaceae bacterium
AGCGATAATGCCCGCGGGCAACACCGACGCTTTGTATTCAGGTGTTTGTGCATCAAAGGTATCGGTAGATGGCATAGAGACCACGCGGGTGGGCGTACCGCTACTGGCGAGTTCTTTGGCCGTGTCCATAGCCAAACCCACTTCGGATCCAGTGGCGATAATGATGGCTAATGGTGCGCTGTCCGGTTCGTGCAAAATGTATCCACCGCGTGCGATGTTCGCCACCTGCTCATCACTGCGGGTTTGGAATTGCAGATTTTGCCGGCTGAATATCAGGCTGATAGGACCCTCTTTTCGCTCCAGCGCCAGACGCCAGGCAACCGTTGATTCAACCGTATCGCAGGGTCGCCATACCGACATGTTAGGCATTAGCCGTAAAGTCGCTGTTTGCTCAACCGGTTGGTGGGTTGGGCCATCTTCACCCACACCGATCGAATCGTGGGTATAGACAAAGATACCAGGCAACTTCATAAGAGAGGCCATACGCAAGGCATTGCGAGCGTATTCAGAGAACATTAAAAAGGTTGCGCAATACGGCTTTAAACCACCGTGCAACACGATGCCGTTTTGCATCGCCGTCATACCAAATTCACGCACACCGTAGTTCACGTAATTACCGGACGGATCGTCAAGCACCACCACTGAGTCTGACCACTTGGTGAGGTTAGATGCCGCCAAATCAGCAGAACCGCCAAACATTTCTGGCAACAACGGCCCGAAACCGTTCAATGCATTCTGCGAGGCTTTGCGTGACGCGATGGTCTCGCCCTTTGCAATAACGCTGGCAAGATAGGCGTCCGCTCCATCGTTCCAATTCGATGGCATGTCACCGGCGAGGCGACGTTTGAATTCAGCCGCCAGATCAGGATGATCCTTTGCGTACGCATCAAAACGGGCGTTCCAGTGTTTCTCCGCTTGCGCGCCCTGTTCTTTTGCATCCCAACATGCGCGAATATCGCTCGGAATGTCGAACGGTGGGTGAGACCAACCGAGCGCCTCCCGGGTGCCTGCAATTTCCTCATCGCCCAGCGGTGCGCCGTGGCTACTTTCTTGTCCGGCTTTGTTAGGGGCTCCAAAGCCGATGGTGGTGCGGCAACAAATGAGTGTCGGCTTTGAATAATCGGCCTTGGCGGTCGCGATGGCGTTAGAAATTGCGCCCGCATCGTGTCCGTCGACATCGCTTATGACCTGCCAGCCATACGCTTTGAATCGCTCCGGCGTATTGTCGGTAAACCAGCCTTCCACCTCACCATCGATGGAGATGCCATTGTCGTCATAAAACGCGATCAGCTTGCCGAGCTTTAAGGTGGCTGCCAGTGACGACACCTCGTGCGAGATACCTTCCATCATGCAGCCATCGCCCAGAAAACAGTAGGTGCTGTGATCGACAATGTCGTGATCGCCTCGATTAAATTGCGCTGCCAGCGTTTTCTCGGCCAGCGCCATACCCACTGCATTGGCCAGACCCTGCCCGAGAGGTCCGGTGGTGGTCTCTACCCCTGGGGCGTAGCCGAACTCGGGATGACCTGGGGTTTTCGAATGCAGCTGGCGGAAATTTTTAAGCTCATCGATCGGCAGATCGTAGCCTGTAAGATGCAGCAGCGAATACAGCAACATCGAGCCGTGACCGTTTGAGAGCACGAAGCGATCTCGGTTGGCCCACGAGGGGTTGGCCGGATTGTGCGACAGAAAATCGTTCCAGAGGACTTCGGCCATGTCCGCCATGCCCATTGGCGCACCAGGGTGGCCTGAGTTGGCCTTCTGGACGGCATCCATGCTTAAAGCACGGATGGCATTGGCTAAATCACGACGCTCGACCACGATGACACTCCTAGTAAATTTCAATCGGCTGGAAATTGGGTGGACGATGTCGCTGAAAAACAGCACCGTCATACTGCGGCTCTCAACGACTGTTGCCGCCGATTCCACACAACTTGGGTTCGCCTTGCAAGAATAAGCTGCTTGGCCGGAAGCTCATATTACTACGTAAATTTACCGGCCTTCCGGTTGACGTTGCTTTCACTTGAGCGCAAGTGATTGTATTTTCAAGCGTTCACTGGGTAATATTCACTCATAAGTGTCAGAAAACACGAAACTTTTTCTGTCTGCTCGACTCTCTGTGTAGAACCTTTTAAACCTTTGCACTAAGGGCACAAGAAATGTCTGGCCAAAACCCGCCAATAGCCACCATCGTCACAACAGAAATTTGGCGGCTGATTGGACATAATTGCATCCAATCGGTATAATGGGGAGTTTGGTTGACCGCGGAGACTCAGTGACCAGCATGGCCATGAATAAAACACAGCAGTCAAACCTGAAGGATCTCATTGCCAAGGGCAAGGAACAGGGATATCTGACTTACGCTGAAGTCAACGATCACCTCCCCGATGGCATCGTAGACCCCGAACAGGTCGAAGAAATCATAGCGATGATTGGCGACATGGGCATCACCGTGAGCGAAGTCGCGCCCGACTCTGACACCATGAGCATTTCGGACAGCACCTCCACCCAAGATGACGACGCCGCCGATGAGGCCGCCGCCGTGCTGGCCTCTGTTGACGGTGAGTTCGGTCGCACCACTGATCCGGTGCGCATGTACATGCGCGAGATGGGTACGGTTGAGCTACTCACCCGGGAAGGCGAAATCGAAATCGCCAAACGCATCGAAGACGGTTTGCGTCAGGTTCTGGCGGCTTTGGGCACCTATCCGGAAACCATCAACATGCTGCTGGAGAAGTACCAGCTGGTACAGGAAGACCAGATGCGCCTGTCGGACGTCATCGTGAATTTCATGGAAAAAGACGACACCATTCGCGTGGCGGCCCCCGCTGGTGAAAAAGACGACGACGCACCCGAGAACACGGGCCCTGACTTGGATGAAGTGAAGCGCCGGGTAACGGCGATTTCAAAAGAGTACGCCAAGGCTCTGAAGGCTATTGATGCCGCTGGTGGCTTACAGGACAAGAAGGCTCAGACGCACATGAAGGCTGTGGCCAGCATCTTCCTCGAGTTCAAATACCACCCGCTGTTTGTCGCTAGTTTGGTGTCGGGGCTGCGAAGCCAAGTGGACCGAGTTCGCTCGCTCGAACGCCAGATCCGCGACATCTGCGTCAAGACCTGTGGCATGCCGCGCACTAAGTTCATTCAGACCTTTCCAGGCCGCGAAGTGGACGAGAACTACTTAGATGACATCACCAAGGGCGTAAAAGCGGCCTGGGCTGAGAAAGTATTGGATCAGCGTGCTGAAATTGAAATGCTGCAGCAGCGCATCTCGCAGATCGGCGTCGCCTCCATGCTGCCCATCAACGAGCTAAAAGAAACCAACCGGCGGATGTCCATCGGCGAAGCCAAGGCCCGTCGCGCCAAGAAAGAAATGGTTGAGGCAAACCTGCGACTGGTTATTTCCATTGCGAAGAAATACACCAACCGTGGCCTGCAGTTCTTGGATTTGATTCAAGAGGGCAACATCGGCTTGATGAAAGCGGTGGATAAGTT
>CALFBL010000299.1 GCA_937951695.1 uncultured Granulosicoccaceae bacterium
GGTGCAACGGTGAGCGCTCATCAGGTTATAGGCGTCATCGCGGAAGGGGGTGGAGCGGGTGCAAGCGCGGCTGCAAGTGCGGCTGCAAGCGCGGCCGCATCATCAACGCATTCTGCAACTGCACCCAGCGACGCGGCAAAGGGTGAGACCGGCGGGCAGACCAGCCCATCGGTTCGAAAAGTCATGGACAAGTACGCTTTGAGCGCTGATCAGATTGTCGGCACAGGCAAGAACGGTCGCATTACAACAGAGGATGTGGAAAAAGCCGCGGCCGAGGTCAAGAGCGATGCCGCCAGTGCTGCAAAATCGGCCGGCGCCGCCTCCTCTGGCGCAGCGGCAACCAGCGGTGCGCTTGCCTCGGGCACTTTATCGAGTCCGATTACGGATATGCCGGCTGGTGAGCGAACCGAACGGCGTGTGCCGATGACGCGATTGCGTAAGCGCATCGCTGAACGATTATTAGAAGCATCGCAAACCACGGCCATGTTGACCACATTCAACGAAGTCAACATGCAAGGCTTCATCGATTTTCGCACTCAATATAAAGATGCTTTTGAGAAGATGCACGGGGTAAAGTTGGGTTTTATGTCGATCTTTATCAAAGCCGCCACTGAAGCTTTGAAGCGATATCCCGATATCAACGCATCGATTGATGGAGATGACGTGGTGTATCACGGCTTCTGCGATATTGGTGTGGCCGTCTCTTCGGAGCGCGGTCTGGTCGTGCCCGTATTACGTAACACTGAAAACATGTCGCTGGCCGATATGGAAAAAGGCATTGCCGAGTACGCGACCAAAGCGCGCGATGGCAAGCTTGGAATGGATGAAATGACGGGGGGAACCTTCACTGTGTCGAACGGCGGGGTATTTGGTTCTATGATGTCAACCCCAATATTGAATCCACCTCAAAGCGCCATCCTCGGCATGCACGCTACTCAGCCAAGGCCGATAGCTGAAAATGGTGAAGTCGTGATTCGTCCGATGATGTACATCGCCTTATCATACGATCATCGGATCGTGGACGGTAAGGGAGCGGTAGGCTTTCTAAAGGCCATCAAAGAGATCGTGGAAGAACCTGCTCGCGTTGTCTTTGATTTATAAAATATTAGGAATCCAGGTCTGTCATGTCAAACCATTACGACGTAATTGTTATCGGTGCCGGCCCAGCCGGTTACGTGGCGGCTATACGCTGCGCCCAGCTGGGCATGAAGACAGCGTGTGTTGAAAAATGGTTGAACAAAGGCGACAAACCCGCGTTAGGTGGAACCTGCCTGAACGTAGGCTGTATTCCCTCTAAAGCCTTATTGGAAGCTACCGAGTTCTACCACAGCGCGGTGCACGGCTTTGAAGATCTGGGCATTACCTGTTCGGACATCAAACTCGACGTTCCCAAGATGATTTCACGTAAAGATAAAATTGTCGCCGAGCTCACTGGCGGCATTGAAGGCCTGTTCAAAGCCAACGGCATCGACTGGCTGGTTGGCACAGGCACTGTGTTGGCTGACAAGAAAGTGCGTGTTACCGCGCTGGACGACACCCCCTCCAATTATTCAGCGAACAACATCATTATCGCCACTGGGTCGGTGCCGATTGACCTGCCGATTACGCCGCTTGAGAGTGACGTGGTGGTGGATTCTTCGGGCGCTTTGGAATGGCAATCGGTGCCCGGTAAATTGTGTGTGATCGGGGCGGGTATCATCGGGTTGGAGCTGGGTAGCGTATGGCGTCGGCTGGGTTCAGAGGTTGTGCTGCTTGAAGCGATGGACAGTTTTCTGCCTATGGTGGATGCACAAGTGGCCAAAGATGCTATGCGTACATTCGGCAAACAAGGGCTCGACATACGACTCTCCACTCGGGTAACAGGAAGTAGCGTAAACGGTGACAAGGTCACTGTTCGTTATCAGGACAGTGATGGTGACCACGAGATGTTGGTTGACAAGCTGATTGTTGCGGTAGGCCGGCGAGCTTATGTGCACGGCGTGTTAAGCGATGAGGCGGGTGTCGAGCTCGATGAGCGTGGCCTGATCCACGTCAATGATTCGTGTGAGACTAACGTGCCTGGCATCTACGCCATTGGCGATGTGGTGCGAGGCCCGATGCTGGCTCACAAAGGTTCGGAGGAAGGTGTGATGGTGGCGGAACGGATCTCTGGTGAAACCTCCAGTGTCAATTACGACGTCATGCCAAACGTTATCTACACCCACCCGGAAGTGGCTTGGGTAGGGAAAACGGAAGAGCAACTCAAGGCTGATGGCGTTGATTATCAAGCCGGAACCTTTCCGTTCGCCGCCAGTGGTCGTGCCAAAGCTAAAGGCGACGTCGGTGGGTTGGTTAAAATTCTTCGTGATAAGAAAACTGATCGAATGCTCGGTGCCCACATCATTGGTCCTAGTGCGTCTGAGCTATTAGGCCAATCGGTGTTGGCGATGGAGTTTGATGCCACCATAGAAGACATCGCCCACACTATTCATGCCCACCCCACCTTGTCGGAGGCCATGCATGAAGCGGCTTTGAGTGCGGATGGACGAGCGATACATATCGCAAATCGAAAGCGGCGGTAGTGGCGCGATGAATCTGGCCCTGACGTGGTTTATTGACGACTGTGAAATTGGCACTGGTAGGGATTAGATTTTTAATTCCTGGTGTTGCGGCACGGTGGTTAGGCTTGGCGTTAATGAATCATCGTCTTGAGGCGAGTGCAGCTCAGAAGTATCATTCCCCCTTGGTTGAATGGGGCCATAGTCCAACGGGGTTTGTGGTCTTACTGAAGGGTCTACATCCGAGAAATTTCGGAGCTCCGCAGCGCTACCGTCGTCTGGACCCTTACTGGCGATAGCTTCTTCCTGCATCGCAATGCAGTAGGCTTCCACTTCGTCGACCGGTCTGGACTCAACTAATTCGAAGTCTAGGTCTTGGGTGATTTGCATCACGGAAACCGTACCCCTGTCAGCCTGTACCGTCAATAAATAGACGCCGTCGGCCACGGCTCCATGGTTACCGGTAGAGGATCTGACAACCAGCCTGCTGTTGTCATGGTGAGACACTTCGAGGGTGAGCTGATCGTCGACCGTCGACCACTTTGGCCATGCCTGATCGATGACCGCTGAAGGCTCGGATGAGCAGGCGCTTAGAGCCAGCAGCACCATGGAGGAGCTGCTGATTGCCAACAGTAGCCGAACCAGGTACCGACAGTCGAGTTGTATCGCTCGCATAGCGTTCCTGCACTAACAGTAGATTCATTCCAATGAAAGACGTTCGACACCAAAAGACGTTGGCGTTTACCGAATTTCAGATTTTTGCTTTCAGTCGAGTGTAACGCAAACAGTACACTGTTATAGTTTTAACGCCTCAAGGTTTTGATGATAGCTGTTAAAACTCTTAGGAAGAGATAAATAAGTGAAGTTAATACAATGAATTGGGAGAATTTTACTTTTTTGTAAGATTAGGATTGTGTCAATCAAATGTGACGCTTATTGGTCTGGACGTGGGGAATAGGCTCTGCATTCTGGTATTCGCGAGCTCCCATTTGGTAACGAGGGATCTGTTCTGAACATCAGATGCCAACGCCGACCCGGAAGCGTATTTCACCTGCTATCACTACGTCGTCGGGTGGGACTGAGCCTTCCACGTTCAATACGATTTCGTAGCCTTCATCGAGTAACAGGAAATCGAGCACGTCCACATCGGGTACCACGGTCAATTCGAGTGAGCGTGCGGCGGTGGCGATTTGTGGGTCACCGTCGGGTAGGGTGGCGATCAGCAGCTCACCGTTCATCCCATCAAAGTTACCGCGCAGCGAGATCGTCAAACTGGTCAAGAAGTCAAAACTGTCGAGAGCGCCGTCCTCGAGGCTGTCCTGCTCTGAACTTGCCAGAATGTCCAGCCGCAGGTTACGTACTCTGAC
>CALFBL010000300.1 GCA_937951695.1 uncultured Granulosicoccaceae bacterium
GTACAAAACCTCGTTCACACCGATGTATTCAGCGTTCACCGAGCACAAGGTCAAAACCTCGATGAAGCTCATCGTGGTGGGTAACGAAGAACGAATCGTGGGCTGTCATATGATTGGTCGCGATTCCGATGAAATGCTGCAGGGCTTTGCGGTAGCGATTCGGATGGGTGCGACAAAAGCAGACTTTGACGACACCATCGCGATTCACCCCACGAGTGGCGAGGAACTGGTCACTATGCGATGATCGAATGATAGTTCATGACAGGTTCGTGATCGAATTAACACAGAGCTCAAATGTGTGAATCAATCGTCACACGCACTAAGAGGTTTTCCACAAAGTTCAGTGAAATCGGGCCGCAAATTCAGCTGCCCGTGCGAACCGTTTCACAAAAAAAACGACCGCTCGCGTGATTTTCTGGCGGATTTTTTTTAACCGTTGCAGAAGCTCTCAATAGAGATTTCGTGCGGCCGATACGTTGCTTGGTTACAGAACAATTCCAACCAAGAGGCGAAGGTGCATGCAAGCTGAAAAGCGGCCACAACATATTGATATCGGCGGAAGGCGCGAATCCGGGTTCTCGTTGATTGAGCTGATGATCACATTGGCTGTCGGTTCCATCCTGCTCGCAGTGGCGATTCCTTCGTTTCAATCATTGATGACCAGTAACAAGCTCACAGCCACTACCAACACTCTAGTATTCAGTTTGCAAACTGCGCGGTCGGAAGCCATCAAAAGAGCGTTGCCGGCGGGTGTTTGTACCAGCAGCAATTCGCAGGATCCTGAAGCCAGCTGCAGCAACGGCAGCGGCTTTGTTGGTGGCTGGATTGCCTACGTGGACGACAACAACAACGGCTCGCGGGATGTGGGTGAAGACATCGTTATGGCGGTGGAAGATCGAGGTCCCGGATTTACGATTTCGCCCGATGGGATGTTCGTCGATCAAGTGTATTTTGATGAAGCCGGTGGCAGCACCAATCCGGTTGGTGTGCCGTTGTCTGGTGAGATCGAGATCGCCTACGCGGGTGGGTCTGAAACACGATCGGTGCAGATTTCAGCAACGGGTCGAATCTCTACGGTAAGCGAATGATGAAGCACAATCAAAATCGTCTGCGATCGCACAAATCTCAGCTCGGAATCGGGATTGTTGAAGTCTTGGTTGCGTTGGTGGTCGTCTCCCTCGGTGTGCTGGGTATGGCCAGCCTTCAGCTCACTGGCATGCAACAAAGCACCGGTGGTTACAACCGTGCCAAGGCACTGTTGTACGCAGAAAACATGGCCACCCGTATGCGCACCAATCGGCCAGCCATTGACGGCAACAACGGCTACCTATTCGATGGGTTTGAGTCAACGGGGTTAAATTGTGCCACCAAGCCAACACCCTATTGTCAGGCATCCGATGCCGGTGATGCTGATTCATGCAGTATCGCCGAGCTGGCCGCATTCGACTTGTTCTCGATTGCTTGCGGCGATTGGGGTGCTGGAGAGGCCAACAGCGGGGTAATCGGTTCCCTGCCCAACGGCCAGATGACCATTGACTGCGATGATAGTCCGTGTACACCGACGTCGACTTACACGCTGAATGTTGCTTGGAGCGAAAACCAGCGTCTGACCACCGATTTGGACGATACCGTCGTGCGCCGAGTACAAATGAGGATGAGGCCATGATGTCCACCCGTAAATCGCTGCGAGGTCAGCGTGGTTTTACCATCATCGAAATGATGATTGCGTTAATTCTGGGCCTGATCGTGGTGTCGGCTGTGGTGAACATGTACGTCGGTTCAACACGTTCGGCTACCTTCACTCGTGGCTTGCAAACCATGCAGGAAAATGGGCGCTATGGCGTGTCGGTGTTACAGCGAGGTTTTCGGCTGGCGGGCTATTCGCCCGAAGATTCGCTGGTTGTTCCTGTCAACATTAGCAACAGTAGTGACGACGCGGTAACGGTTGTCATGCGCCGAAGCTTCGATTGCAACGGCAACAACACCGCCTCCGCACCGTCGCCTGGGTTTGCTGAGAACACCTACGCATTCAATGCCACTGACGGAACCATTACTTGCGAGGGCAACACCACGGCAGCGGTTCCCATGACGATCGTCGAAGGCGTAGACAGTTTTCGCGTGCTGTACGGTTTGGACACCGATGACGATAGTGTGCCGGAGCGTTTTGTCGAGTACTCATCGGATATCCCAGAGCGTCAGATAGTGGCTCTGCGCTTTGGCATGCTGGTAAATTCAGGCATTGCTATTCGCAATCGCGCCAGCAACGAACAGTATGTGGTGTTTGATACCGTGATAGACAAAAACGACCGATTCGCTCGCCATGTTTTCAGCAGCACCGTGTTGCTGAGAAATCGACTCTAGGAGATGGTCATGCATCCACGTAGTTATCACCGGCAACAGGGTGTTGCACTGGCGATCAGTCTGATTCTGCTAGCAGCTCTGACCATTCTTGGAGTGGCGACGCTGACCTCCGCCCGTTTTCAGGAACAGATCACCAGTAATGCTCAGCAAAAAGCGGTCTCGTTTGAAGCTGCTGAATCGGCCATCAATACCCTGTTGGTGAATCCGTCTATGATCGTTGACACTATTCGCAACGTTCCCAGCGACCAATACAACAATCCGGATCCCGTATTTCCGCCAGGGTTGGACGCCAGATTGTCAGAAGGCTTTGATCAAACCAATGCTCACGGCAAAAGTGTGGATATCACTTCAAGGGCATCGGTTCAATATTGCGGTGAACGAGCCCTTATGATCGGTAGTGAATTATCCGGAGACACCTCCAGAGTTCGGCTGGTTGCAATGATGTTTGATGTAAACGGTCAAGCGGAAATGAACAACAGCAACGCTCGATCCGACCACGTTCAACGAGCCAGTCTTGCCAGGCCTGAAACCGAGCGCTCGGGCGCTTGCGTAACACCCACCCCTTAACCGGTAAATGATAATTAAAATGAATAATCAAAAAGGCTTTTCGTTAATTGAGTTGATGATCTCAGTGGCGATTCTTGGCATAATTGCCGCGGTGGCAGTGCCCAGCTTCACGAGCTTTATGACCAAGACCCGTCGTGCTGATGCAATCACGATTTTGACCGATGTTGCCAGCGAGCAGCAACGCTTCTTTTCAGACAACAATCGCTACGCAGCCGATATGCTTGAATTGGGTTACAGCGCAGACCCATTACCCTCCGCAGAGGGCTGGTACTCGATCAGTGTGGATAGACCTACCGCGACCAGCTACATCTTGTCAGCAGATCCCATTGCGGGAGAACCTCAGGAAAGCGATGCTGAATGCGGAACGTTTACGCTTAATTCCGGCGGTGTGAAAGACTCTGACGGTGGAATCGATTGCTGGTAAAGCCTTCTAAGGCAAAACTCCTACAGTTTAAAGTGACGTAAGTTTTGTATAATTAGGGGAACTCGCCAAGACTCAATCCGCTTATGTCTGCTGCAGTTCCACTAGAAACGTTCGATAGTGTTGTCTCTCGCGCTGAAACCGATTCCATGAAGTGGGAGAAGTATAAAGGGTGCGATGTGTTGCCATTTTGGGTAGCTGACATGGATTTTGCCATGGCGCAACCGATTCAGAATGCGCTAAGAGAGCGTTTAGAGCATCCAATTTTCGGCTACACCTATGCACCCGATGCACTGGGCGAGGCTGTGGTGGATTTTCTGCAGGCAGAATATCAGTGGCAGATCGATCCGCACTGGCTGGTGTGGCTGCCAGGGGTGGTGTGTGGTCTTGCGGCCAGTTGCCGTGCCTATGTCGAGCCGGGCGATCACATTGTTGTTAACCCACCTATTTACCACCACTTTTTTGATTCCCATGAACCCCATCACGTCATTGACCGTTTGCCACTTCGGTGCGGCAATGATCAGCGCTGGACATGGAATCTCACCGCTCTCGAGGAGCGTTTGCAGCAAGGGGGCGTTTCGCTGATCATGCTTTGTTCCCCGCATAATCCCACTGGCACGGTGTTTACCGTTGATGAAATTCAGAGCCTAATGGCGTTGGCGGATGCCTACAATGTCACGGTTGTGTCGGATGAAATTCATTGTGACTTGGTGATAAAGCCGGGTGTACAGCATCATCCCACAGCGGCAGCCGCACCTGCCTTTCAGGATCGAACGGTGACGCTAATGAGTGGCAGTAAGACTTGGAATTTGGCGGGGTTGAACTGCTCGTTCGCCGTAATTTCTGATGCAGCGCGGCGCGAGGCCTTCACCGCCGCCGTGCAATCCACCGTACCGCCTGTACCACCACTGGCCTACACCGCCACGCTGAGTGCCTATCGAGACGGCGGGCCCTGGCGAGAGTCGCTGTTGCACTATTTATGGAACAACTACGAACACATTGTGCATCGTCTGGCCGAGGTGCCGGAGCTTAGCGTTCATCCGCTGGAGGCAACCTATTTAGCCTGGATTGATGCGTCTGAATTGGGTGTGCAAGATGTTCAGGGATTCTTCGAAGAACACGGCGTGGGTCTGTCTGGCGGTGCGCCGTTTGGGCAAGAGCGCTTTATCCGGTTGAACTTCGCCTGCCCAAGAGCAACGCTGGATAAAGGCTTGAACCGAATGCTGGAAGCGATCGAGACGCTGCGCGCCTGAATCAGATAAGTGGAGGCTTTATAGCTGCGGTAAATCCAGCGGCGGCGTTAAGCTTAATTCTCCATCTGTGAGCGATTTAAGGCAATTCACCGTCATGCGGGCGGTGGCGCCCCACAACACCGCGTTCTGTTGCTCTTGATAGACAATTACCGGGTGTCGCTCGTTTGAGCGTTGATCCAGTTCGCGGCGCGCTCGCAACGAAAAATTAGAGCGTGTCGCTAACCAGTCAACCGGTAAGCTTAAAGTTCTGGCCACCTCATCGGTTTGCAATTTCAAGGGTTGCGGCCACTTCATGATGGCCACCACTGGCGTGACCGCGTAGTCACTCACGGTCAGGTAGGCCGCGAGTGAGCCGATGACCTGAATCTGACTGACGCCCACGCCGATCTCTTCTTCAGTCTCTCGCAGCGCCGTGTGTACCAGAGAGTGATCGTTATCTTCACGGCGCCCCCCGGGAAAGGCGACTTGGCCGCTGTGCCTGTCGCGAGGATTGGTCGCGCGCACAATGAACAGTAAATGCCAGGCGTCTTCAACTCGAATAAACGGCATTAACACCGCGGCTTCTTTCAACCCCGATGCTTTGGGAATATCGCTGTTGCGATACAAACCTTCATCGCTGTTGACTTCAATAGGAAATTCATCGGCGATGCTCACGCGCTGGGTTCCCTGCGTACCGACGGGCTGGCTAACAAGGATTGACCGGCATTAGGGCTCTGCATTAACTCAACTGGGTTCACGGGGTTGCTGATGGAGACGCAAGGGAAATATTGATTGCTGCGGATGTGCTTTAGGAGAGTGGATTCGCAATAACCAAGAATGTCTTGTTCAACATCGGACGGCAGGCTAACCATGGCGGTTTTGGTTCGCATCGGTTGGGCTAGCAGCGCAGAATCCGGGTACAAACGAATCATGCGTTTATAGAACGGCTTGGGTAATCGAAATGGCCCAAGGCTGACAGAATGAATGGCATCAACGTTTAACGCATCGAAGGTTTGTTCAAACAATTCTGCGTAGAGCGCCTGATAGTTATCGGCGTAGAGGATCGGGTCAAACCGCAGACCCACGCGCCAACCGACTGTTTGTAAATCGTGCAGGGCTTGAATGCGTTTTTTCAGCGAGGGGGCTTTGTGTTCAACCGCCGCTGCTATCGATGCCGGTGACAAGCTGTAGGCCACCACCACATTGGGCAGCGGTTCGCGGTTTAACAGGTTTCGAATCTGCGTGCTCTTGGTGCGTAATTCCAGCTGTGCATCGGGCAGGGTTGCAAAATGGTCTAGCGTGTCGTCGGTGAATTCGGTGACCGGATTCAATGCGAGGGAATCGCAGTCGTAGCCGGAGAAAAACCAAGTGGGTGTGCCGGGCGCTTCCTCGGTGGTCGTGCGGATGTCGGTAAAAAAGTCGTCAAAATTGGCGAACACCACGTAGTTGCCAGACCGATACATGCCTTGCAGAAAGCAGTAGCGGCAATCGTAGACGCAATTGAGCATGTGCGAAAAATAGTAGTTTCGGTTGCCGCCTATGTGATACCCAGGTGGTGTAGGCAAGACACGTCGTCCGTGTTTCCGGGCGAGAATCAGCGCAGGTTCTTGTTTCTGCTGACGAAAGTTTTGCGCCGGCTGATTAAACACATCACCGTAGCGATCAATGTTGACCCGTCGCGCTTTTGGGTAACGGGCAATGATAGCCTCGGCTCTGGGGTGCGATTCGATATCGCGTTCTATGTACAGCGTTGTAATCATGCGCTAAGGGTATCAATAATTCACCGCATAGCCGTACAGTTCGTTCTCAAGTCGGGTGAGGATACTCGCGCTTGAGTCGAGCTGACCCAGATGGTCGAGGGTGGGTAGCTGACCGTGTAACGCAAAATAGCGCTCCAGTAAACGACGTAGCTGGTGAGTCTGGGTCACGCTGTGGTGACACACCCCAGTGATGTGATCGGTCAACGAGTG
>CALFBL010000301.1 GCA_937951695.1 uncultured Granulosicoccaceae bacterium
GATGGGGTTTACACGACCGACCCTCGGGTCGAATCCAACGCTCGACGGCTGGATAAAATTACCTTTGAAGAAATGCTTGAGATGGCCAGCCTGGGGTCTAAAGTGTTACAGATCCGCGCCGTTGAATTTGCGGGTAAATACAACGTGCCCTTACGGGTATTGTCGACGTTTGAATCAGGCGAAGGCACGTTAATTACTTACGATGATGAGGAAAGTACTATGGAAAAAGCCCAGGTTTCAGGCATAGCATTCAACCGAAACGAAGCGCAAATCACAGTGGTGGGCGTTGCTGATCAGCCAGGGATAGCGTACAAAATTCTGGGACCTGTGTCCGATTTGAACGTTGAAGTCGATATGATTGTGCAAAACAAAGGCACCGGTGATACCACCGACTTCACCTTTACCGTAGAGCGCAGTGAATACAGCAAAGTGGTGGATTTTTTGTCGGCTAAAAAAGCCGAGTTGTCGGCAAAGTCTGTTGTCGGAAATGATCGTATTGTAAAGTTATCGATTGTCGGTGTGGGTATGCGTTCGCATGCCGGTATTGCCAGTCGGATGTTTCGTGCTTTAGCCGAAGCGGGTATTAACCTCATCTTGATCAGTACCTCAGAAATTAAAGTGTCTGTAGTCATTGACGAAAAGTATCTTGAGCTTGGGGTGCGCGCGTTGCACGAAGAGTTTGAACTGGCTGCGGATGCGACCACTGAGGCGTCATAGTTTCGTCACATGAATCGCTAGTAATTTGCGAATGGTAACAACCGAACTCTAAGGTAATCAGGCTTCCTCTGGCATACTTTCGATCAATGCCGAAATATATCTGTACCGCAGATACGAACCGGTCCAATTCGGTATCATCCGTAACTGCTGCTAGGGATAAGTCAGGAGAGCTTGCGCATGTTGATTCTAACTAGACGTATCGGAGAGACCTTGATGGTCGGTGACGACATTACCGTCACGGTTCTCGGAGTAAAAGGTAATCAGGTAAGGATTGGCGTCAACGCACCGAAAGATGTCAGTGTCCATCGAGAAGAAATATACAAGCGCATCAAGCTTGAGAAAGCTAACCCAGCTCAGGTAACGGACGAAGAAGCTTTAGGTGATAATACGCTGGATGACGCAAGCAACGCTGAAACCGAGACACTAGAGGTCACGCGCTAAGGGCGTCGCTTTTCAGTGACTTGGTGAGATAAGAGCTATTCAGCCCGCAGATTCAGTTGACGCACGCTAAGTCGTGGTTCATACTTCGTCTCTTGCAGTTGACCACGCGCCCGTAGCTCAGTTGGATAGAGTACCTGGCTACGAACCAGGCGGTCGGAGGTTCGAATCCTTCCGGGCGCGCCATTGCAGATTGACCCATTGAAGAATAGCGTGACGGTGTGGTTAAAGTGTCAGACGCTTGCTTAGGAGAGTTGGCTGAGTGGTCGAAAGCGCTCCCCTGCTAAGGGAGTATACGTTAATAGCGTATCGAGGGTTCGAATCCCTCACTCTCCGCCATCTGCCTAACCAAGCGTGATATGGTCTCGACCAGTTGCGGACGCGTCCGCCTCATGCGGGTAAAATCCCACCATGTCGAACGAACTTGAGTCGCTCGGAGTTCTCTCAGGTCGGGGCCGTCAACACGTCGGTTTTCTGTTGTGCGATACCTTCGCGATGTTGCCGTTTATTTCTTCCCTAGAGCCCATGCGTGCGGCCAACCGTTACAGCGGTTCGCATTTGTATAGCTGGCAGTTGTTCAGTGAAACGGGCGAACCGGTGGTGGCATCAAATGGTCTATCGTTACCCGTTAATGAGCGCTTTGGCGATGAATGGAAACTCGATCGTTTGATCGTTTGCGGTTCGCACAGCCCGCACCTGCCAACACACCCTGACACATTACGCATGCTGCGTCGTCTGAGCGGTCGCGGGGTCAGTATGGGTGCGCTCGATACGGGCAGTTTTTTGCTGGCACGAGCGAACCTGATCGGCTCACGGCGCTGTACGTTGCATTGGGAATGCATGCCCGGGTTCCGGCAGGAATTTCCTCAGCTGAAAGTCTCAAATGAATTGTTTGAGATTGATGGCAAGATCTTCACCTGCTCAGGTGGAGATGCCGCTCTGGACATGATGCTAACGATTGTTGCGAACGATCATGACCAAGCTTTGGCATCAAAGGTCGCTGAGCTGTTTGTCCACACCACCATTCGCAATTCCAGCGATTCCCAGCGCATGAGTGTGGTGGAACGAGACGGGATCTTTCATCCGAAACTGGTCAGCGCGATCGAACTCATGGAGGCGAACATTGACACTCCGCTGCGCAGTGAAGAGCTGGCGACGATGGTAAATTTGTCCAAGCGCCAGCTGGAGCGGTTATTTCGGTCGCATCTGAACGCCACCCCCACGATGCACTATCAACAAATTCGGCTGCGTGCTGGTCACGATCTTCTTTTGCAAACCAGCTTGTCCGTGCTGGAAATTGCCGATGCCTGCGGGTTTAGCTCAGCTGATCATTTCTCGAAACGGTTTCGGGCGTATTTCAGTCAAAGCCCAACCGATCTTCGAGCGCAACATTTCGGTCATCGACGTATTCCCTGAATGTGTCGCAGTTGTTTGCAATCATGTCGCCAAACTGCTCCCCAAAGACAAGATCTTGTGACAATAATCGCGGCACAGGTTCAAGAGTATCTGTCCTCGAGACTTGCCTAGTCTCCTTATCCGGAGAGTCCTAATGAAATCACCTTTATCTGCGTCTAAAAGACGAGGTGCAAGGGCGGCTAAACGTGCCTTGCGAGCGGCTCCTTTGGCGGAGGCGGACAGAGCGGTTAGGCCGGGCATGCTCGGTGGCGGTTTTAAGCCGCTATCCGAGACCGACTTGGTGAAAGTCAATGAGGCTGTGATGACAACGCTGGAAACGATCGGCTTGTCGCAAGCCATTCCGTCGTGTGTCGAGACCGTGACCGCAGTCGGGGGTATCTACAAAGACGGACGGCTGTATTTTCCCCGTACTTTGGTGGAAGATACACTCGCCAATTGCGCCAGAAATTTTGTGCTGCACGGTCAGGACCCTAAACATGACATGGAACTGTCGGGCAACCGGGTGCACTTTGGAACCGCGGGTGCTGCGGTACATATCGTTGACATTGAGAATCGTGACTACCGCGAGTCCACTCTCAAGGATCTTTACGACATGGCGCGTCTGGTCGACCAGCTCGATCATATTCATTATTTTCAACGCTGCTTGGTAGCGCGCGATGTGGCCGACCCTGCCGAGATGGATTTTAATACCTGCTACGCGGCCGTATCGGGAACGTCAAAACACGTGGGCAGCAGTTGGGTCATGCCCGAACACGTAGAAGCGTCACTGAGGATGTTGCATGTGGTGGCGGGCAGCGAGAAGAAATGGCGTGAGCGCCCCTTCGTCAGTCAATCCAATTGTTTTGTGGTGCCGCCGCTGCGCTTTGCGGAAGACGCCTGCGCGTGTCTGGAAGTGGCTGTTAGAGGTGGTATGCCAGTGTTGCTGCTAGCCGCCGGTCAAGCGGGCGCTACCAGTCCCGCAGCGCTTGCGGGCAGCGTAGTGCAAGAGGTAGCAGAGGTTCTGGCAGGACTTGTCTGGGTTAATTTAATGGTGCCGGGTCATCCTGCGATATACGGTACCTGGCCGTTTGTGTCCGATTTACGCACCGGTTCGATGAGTGGTGGTAGTGGTGAGCAAGCGGTGCTGATGGCAGCCTGTGGCCAGATGGGTCGTTATTATGATCTGCCCACTGGCATAGCTGCGGGTATGACCGACGCGAAATTGCCGGATGCACAATCCGGGTTTGAGAAGGGCTATACGGTCAGTCTTGCCGCGCACAGTGGTGCCAATATGGTGTACGAATCCGCGGGTATGCACGCCTCCTTACTGGGCTGCAGTTACGAGAGTATGGTCATCGATAACGACATGCTCGGGGCGATCAATCGAACCGTGCGTGGCATCGAAGTCAACGATGAAACGTTGTCGTTGGACGCGATGCGAGACGTCTGTGTGGACGGCCCATCGCATTATCTCGGTCACGCTCAAACTCTGGGCTTGATGCAAAACGAATACATCTACCCCGAGGTGGGAGATCGGACCAGCCCCAAAGAGTGGGCTGAGCAAAACAAACCTGAAATCATCCCGGTTGCCCGAGAACGGGTGGAAAAGATCCTCGCGACGCATCACCCAGTGCATGTGTCGGATGAGAGCGATACTGCAGTGCGAAAAGAATTTACTGTGTTGTTCGATCGCAGCCGTGTTGAATCCTAATCCTTACAGGGGACTGTTTTGAAATCTCAAGCTCGAGTCGTTGTCATTGGCGGCGGTGTTGTTGGGGCCAGCACTCTGTATCACCTTGCCAAAGCCGGCTGGACCGATGTGGTGCTGGTTGAACTGAATGAACTGACGTCTGGGTCCACGTGGCACGCGGCAGGCAATATCCCGACCTTTTCGAGCTCACGCAACATCATCAAGCTGCAGCACTACAGCACACAGCTCTACGCCGAGTTACACGATCAGCA
>CALFBL010000302.1 GCA_937951695.1 uncultured Granulosicoccaceae bacterium
CGGACATAGTGAGGATTGACAGATTGAGCCGGGTATCAATCCAAAACTGCTCGCGCTCGACGGCGCCACAGGGGGTGTAAAAAATCCGGTCAAGCACAGCGTCAATCAACTGCTCGATAAGGTGACCTTGCAACGCATCGATGACGGAGTCGTGTCATTCGCCCACGATGCACGCGCAGCCGGAGTACACACCGACGCCTTGACCGCGGCTATCGCCCGGCGCCGCGCGGAACTGCCTGCCCGGTTGGTTCAAACGGCCAGCACCGCATTGCAGGCCTCTTTGCGTAGGCCTGGTGAGGCGTGGCAACGCGCGTTACATCAGGGCTTAGGGCGACTAAGCACGGTGTTGCCGCTACTGGTCTTGGGCTGGGCCGGTTATAAATTATTCAAAGGGTTTAGCGAGGGCAGTGTTGGATCCGACGGCTCAGCAGTGGCCAGCTACCTCGGGGTTAACTTTGCCGTTCACACAGCGATGCTCGCCGGGCTGGCGTGGGCGGTGCCCTTCGTGCTGCACAAAAAAACCTGTCCGTCGCGGGTCAAGGCTGCCCAGCGCGGTTTAGCGCAGGGGCTCGAGCAGGCCCTCAACGATACCGAACAGCATATTCAAGGTGGCATTGCGCACGCGGCTCTCTCGCGCGAGGAATTGATCGCGGATTTGCGTCAAATTCAATCCATCGGCGCCAAGACGGGTGAGTCACCCCCACTCTCTGAATCAATGAGCCGTTTAGTGGTCAGTTAGGCTAGGCGAGGTGGCATCAATCGCACGCGCAATGGTCCAGACACTGACCGATGCCGCGCCCCGGTCGCGCAATTCCCGGTTGAGCTCCAGACAAGTCGCGCCACTGGTCATGACATCATCGATCAACACCACCCGCTGGCCAATGACCTCATCGGTAGCGGCAAACGCGCCCAGTACGGCGAAACGACGTTCCGCGGGGGACAAGCCAGCCAATCGGGGGGTATCGCTGCGTCGTCGCAGTATCGATTTGGAACAGGGGACCGCGATCACCTCACTGCAGGCCTCGGCAATGTCGCTGGCCTGATTGAAACCACGATGACGGCGTCGCCGCCAGGCTAATGGCACCGGTAGCAGGATATCGATGCCTTGCGCCAGACCATTATGTAAGGCTATCTGCCCTAACAATAAACCCAGATTTCGGCCAATCGCGCGTTTTTCTTGATATTTGAAACGTTTCAGAAGAGCATCGACTGGAAACGCGTAATCAAACACCGCCAAGCGGGACTGAAACGGATCTTCGGAGACCGAACGAGCCGTGCATCCGCAAGGACTGAAAGCGCCGCATATCAAGCAGACAGAGGAATCGAGCCAAGGCAGGATCGACTGGCAGCCGGAGCACAATGCCGGCTCACGAGCAACACGTTTTGAACAGATCAAACAGCGGTAGTCGCCGTATTTTTGGCGAAACCGAGCCAATTTAGATAAAAATGTCGACATCTCTCATCCTTGAGTGTGGTAAATCTTGTCTTCTGGGCTATCTTACAGATGGATAGCAACGTTTTTGCAGGCAGGCTTGTTGTTTTTTTCACACAAGTGGGTGCGTATTACGTTTACATTCTGTACGATACCCGCTGTACAGGACAAAAATACAACACGTATGTTCGGCTCCGGTTTACCGGAAGCGTCGCGCTATACAGATGGATCAGGTGAAAGTCCGGGCGGAAACGTCTGGACATTCGGGGGCGCTGATCGGCGCAATCGAGCCTTCGTCCCTTTTTTGAATTGACCTAAACCAGTAACATTTTGTGGGAGCCCTAAATGAATAAATCCTTATTGACGCTGAGCTCGGCAGCGATTTTGCTCGCTGCAAGCGGCACAGTAGTATTTGCGCACGAGGCCGATAACCCAATCGAAGATAACGAAGGGGACGGTTACATAACGTCGGTGGGCAATGTTTTAAGAGGCGGTCTCGACGATTGTGTGCGCTCCAGCCGTTTTAGCGAAGACAACCAGATCAATACTTGTGAAGGTATTGAAGAAGTGGCTGCCGAGCCAGAAGCTGAGCCAGAGCCAGCACCGGCACCACCGGCGCCAGAACCAGAACCCACCATCACCACCATGTCTATTGATGGTTCCGCATCGTTTGAACTCAACTCACACCAGCTAAGCAATCAGGGCGAAGCCGCTCTCAACGACCTCGTTCGCCGTTTGAACAAAGCGGAAGAACTTGAGTCGATGAACGTCATCGGTCACACGGACTCAACTGGTACTGAAGCCTACAACCAGACGCTTTCTGAGAAACGAGCGGCAACGGTTGCAGCCTACCTCGAAGCTGCCTTCCCAGGAATTCCTGTCACCAGTTCCGGTGCGGGTGAAGGTAGCCCAATCGCCACCAACTCCACCCGTGAAGGCCGTGCGATGAATCGTCGAGTCGATGTGGATGTAACCGCTAGAACGATTGTTCCTAACTAATACTCAGTCAGGAACACTGAAATCACTAAGGCCCGGTTAACGCCGGGCTTTTTTTTGGCTGTCATCCACAGATGAGTCTACTCATTCGCCCCGGAGACCCAGAAAATACTCTAGATCTTCCCGACCTAGCGTATCGAGTCCGTGCTGATCCGCCAATTCTCGCCACATTCCTCGCTCCCCATTAGGAGCCTTCACCGCATCCACCTGCGCTGGCTGGACAACAGACTCCACCGCATCATCCCGCACCGCTTGCACGGTGTCGCACAACGCAGCAAACCCGATTTCCACGTTTAACAACCGCGCTAACGCTTGCTCAGACACTTTGCGCGGGCGACGCACTTTGACTTGTTTCAGGATAGGGCCTGCATCCACCTCATCGACTAGGCGATGGACCGTCACTCCCGTCTCCTTCACTCCGTGTATCAGCTGCCAAAACAACGGATCCCCACCGCGAAACGCGGGCAGCAATGAACTGTGCAGGTTGATCGATCCGTTTTCCAAAGACTGTAAATAACGGGTCGGCACGATCGGACACCGATAGGTAATCACCATGCCGGCCGATACTTCCCGCAGTCGGGTTTCTATCTCGGCTTTGTTATGCCTGTCGACAGCAAAGTAGTGCAGATCATGTTTCCTGCAGTAGCTCTTCACGCTATCAAATCGTCGCTTCATGACCAAACCCAGTACCGAACGCACCCAATGCTTGATCCGCTTCGACACCGACCAGTCATCGAGCTCGATGATGGCAATCGGTGAAGCGGGCATGGTGTGGAATTGCCGCACCAAATCATCAATGCCGGCGGTGATCATTACAATTCGCATGGTCGAACCTTGAAACCTGTCAATTGTTTGAAACCTTGAGCAAACGATGCACGCGACATACCAGACACCCCGCGCGGTGTATCACCGGCGCGTTTTGTATCTCTTTTGCCTGTCATGGAAGCTGGGTTTTGGCCTTGTCATAAGCGCTCAGTGGTTATTCAACCCACCGCGCACTAAGCTTCAGCCAGATGCTCATCAGGCTCTTTAGCTCCGGTCATATAAGCCACCGCGTCTGACATGCTGCTTTGTTTGGGATCGATCACACACAAACGTTTGCCGAGGCGATGCACGTGAATACGATCAGCCACTTCAAACACATGAGGCATATTGTGCGAGATGAGAATAATCGAGACACCTCGATTCCGAACATCCTGGATTAGTTCCAGTACTCGCCGGGATTCTTTCACGCCCAGAGCCGCTGTCGGTTCATCCATGATAATGACTTTGGATCCGAACGCAGCGGCACGAGCAACGGCCACGCCTTGTCGCTGCCCGCCCGAGAGCGTCTCAACCGATTGATTGATATTCTGAATGGTGAGAAGGCCAAGATCGGAGAGTTTCTCGCGAGCCCGTTCTTCCATTGCGCGACGATCCAGCATACGAAACCAGCTACCCAATATCCAGGGTCGACGGATTTCGCGCCCTAAAAACATATTGTCGATGATCGATAAAGCCGGCGACAAGGCGAGATTTTGATAAACCGTTTCAATCCCTGCGGCGCGCGCCTGTATCGGAGAATTGAACTGCACCGCTTCACCATTCAGCAAAATACTACCACTGTCGGGCCTGACGGCACCAGACAGCGCCTTGATAAGGGATGACTTGCCCGCACCGTTGTCGCCGATTATGCCCAGAACTTCGCCTTGAAAAAGTTCCAGCTCAGCGTTGTCCAATGCCACCACTCGGCCGTAGCGTTTAGTCAGAGCCGTGGCCTGCAGTATCGGTTTGCGATCGCTCATGACGACACCTTTCTGATCCACTGATCCACCGCAACCGCCAGAATGATCAATAACCCGATAAGCAGGTAAGTCCATTGAGGATCGGTTCCAATGAGCCTTAACCCCAATGAGAAAACGCCGACGATTAAGGCACCGAATAGCATCCCGAGAATGGAGCCGCGCCCGCCAAACAGCGATATTCCCCCGATGACCACTGCAGTTATTGATTCGATATTGGCAAACTGGCCGGCAGTGGGAGACACCGAACCGATGCGCCCAATTAATGCCCAGCCCGCTAGAGCACAGATCAACCCTGCGAGCACATAGACTGAAATAATGATTCGTTTGGTACGCACGCCTGCCAGTTCTGCTGAATCAAGATCGTCACCAACCGCGTACACATGACGCCCCCACGCGGTATGGCTTAGCAAGTAAGCCAGAAACAGCACCAGCACAATCAAGGCAATCACGCCATAGGTGAAATTTGCCCCGTTGTAGGAAATCTTTCCACCAAAAAATTGCAGGATGGCTGCGTCTTTCTCGATGTCTTGTGAGCGAATGGTTTCGTTGGCTGAATACAAAAAATTTGTTGCCAGCACGATTTGCCACATGCCAAGCGTAACAATGAAGGGCGGCAGCTTTACCACCGCGACCAGGACCCCGTTAATGTAACCGCACAGTGCCCCCACAGCGAATCCACACACAATGGCTAACTCGGCAGGCAATCCATAACGAAACGTAAATTGGCCCATAACCACCGAGGACAACACCATGATTGCCCCAACCGATAGATCGATCCCTGCGGTCAGTACTATGAGAGTTTGCGCTGAACCGACGATACCGACGATGGCGACTTGCTGCAATATCAGTGTTAGTGCAAAGGGGGAGAAAAATTTTTCGCCTAAATAGAAGCCAAAGCCAGCAACGGATGCAATCAATACAATTAGCGGCACTAAAGAGGGGCTGTGATGCAGCGTGTTCTGAATCCAGCTTAGAACACCATTTCTTCGATCATCAAACGATGCGACCTCATCGCCACGGCGCTCGAGAGTTGATTCAAATTCCTGCTTTGCCAAAGCTTGCTCCAAAGAGTGCCGCGCGCTACAACCTGTTGATACCCAAACAGCGGTACGGACTTAACGCCGTGAGACAATAGAAACGGCGCTGTTCCCAGCGCCGCTCTGTTCCACTTTCACACTACCACTAAAGGCTTGCACCTTGGAATAAGTATCGGCCCGGCTTCAAACTGATCTACGTCGCCGTATGATCAGCCCCAGCACCTATCCGTGCCTTCAGCCGTATCGATGGACTCGACGCCATCGACAGCTTGATCGGTCACCAAGCTAACACCGGTATCATAAAAATCCAGCCCGGGTGTGTTCTCCGGCTTGGTGCCGTCAGCAGCCCATGCAGCAATGGCTTCAATTCCCAACGATGCCATCAACAGCGGATATTGCTGAGAGGTTGCGCCAATAACTCCGTCTTTTACATCGGCAATACCCGGGCAGCCCCCATCAACAGACACAATCAATACGTCCCCTTCTCGCCCAAACGATTTCAGTGCTTCATAGGCACCGGCAGCCGCTGGCTCGTTGATGGTGTAGACCACGTTAATGCCTGGATCTTTGGTGAGCAAATTCTCCATCGCCGTGCGACCACCTTCTTCATTACCCGCGGTCACCTCATTACCGATGATGCGAGGATCGGTTTCATCCCCCCATTTGTTTGGATCGCCCAAGTCGATTCCGAAGCCTTGTAAAAAGCCCTGATCGCGCAGTACGCCAACAGAAGGTTGGCTGACTGCTAGATCAAGCATGCCGATCTTGGCGTCTTTGGCCGCATCGCCTAAAGTAGCGGCTGCCCAGGCGCCGATCAATTCTCCAGCCTTGAAATTATCGGTAGCGAAAGTCGCATCTGCCGAGTCAATGGGCTCGAGTGGTGTATCCAGGGCAATGACCAGAATGCCCGCATCGCGAGCCTGCTGGACGGCCGGCACAATACCTTTGGTGTCCGATGCAGTGAGCAAGATGCCTTTGGCCCCGTCCGCGATACAGGTTTCAATCGCCGCGACCTGACTTTCAGAGTCCCCATCGATCTTGCCAGCGTATGACTTCAAGCTCACACCCAGCTCTGCAGCCTTGGCCTCAGCACCTTCTTTCATTTTGACGAAGAAGGGGTTGGTATCGGTCTTGGTTATTAAACAGGCGGCGGTCTGTGCCTCAGCCAGAGTTGTCCCCGCAATGCCTAGTGCGAAAACGCTAATGGCCGGTAAAAGCGCGCGAGTCATTTTCATCGTATCAATCTCCTCGTTGGTTTTTTTCGTGGTTCGTTTTGGACGCAATGGGCTTCGGCACACCCAGCGATCGCTTCGATACACACAGCAGTCACCGGCTGGACACATGCACACGGCCGCTGTAGGTTCACACAACCAATGTTATTTTGCAAATATTACGAAAGATTGGTGACGCATTGGCATAGATCTCAGACGCCCGTGATTTAGCAGTGTCTTCGAAGTTATCGGTAATAAAGCACAGGTGATAAGCAATTGTCACCGGGACTTTCGAACCTAACCTGAATATCGCGACGCAAACAATCAAGTTTGTTTCCGCCTTTTTTCCGTTATAAATTAGACTGGTTCAAAAAGCGCATCATTCTACAGTGGCCAAGACAACCGCTGGTACACTGACACTCTTGGCCGTGCTCATCGGTCTACACTGGAGAATTTAATGGCACTTAAACCTCGCTCATTAACACTGGTAGGATTGGCTGCGGCCTTATCATTTTTTGCCAGTGCGGTTCACGCAGAAACCTTTCGCTGGGCCGGTACAACCGACCCACAAACCATGGACCCTCACGCCACCAATTCTGCGCCAGTCTTGGGCTTTCTGAACAACGTCTACGAAGGTCTGGTGCGCCGGGATAAAAACATGCAGATCGAGCCGGCTTTGGCCACAAACTGGGTACAGTTGGGCAGCGATGGCTGGCGCTTTAAGTTGCGCAAAGGCGTTACTTTCCAAAATGGAGCCGAGTTTACAGCCGATGATGTACTGTTCTCGTATGAACGTGCGTCTTCGGAAGAATCCGATGTACGCTCCTGGTTCTCACCCATCAAAAGTGTCAATGTCGTTGATGACTTCACCATCGATTTCATGACGATCGAACCCAACCCGTTGTTCCCGGACTCCATCGCCAACTTCATGATCATGGATCGCGACTGGGCTACCAATAATGCAGCGACTCGACCTTCAAAAGAGGCCGAGAACTACGCCACCAGAAACACCAATGGCACAGGCGCCTTTACCGTCACCTCTCGCGACCCTGGGGTTAAAACCGCACTGGAACCGTTTGCCGATTGGTGGGACACCACAGAGAGCAATATCACCGAGGCCCTATTCACACCCATCGGTGAAAGTGCCACGGGAGTAGCGGCTTTACTTTCTGGCGAAATTGATTTTATCTCCCCGATACCCTTGCAAGATGTACCGCGAATGAAACAACGCGACGGTTTCACCGTGCATGAAGGTATTGAAGCGCGGGTGATCATGTTCGGCTTCGCACATCAGGCCAATGAATTAAAATTCTCTGACGGCGTGACCGGTAATAACCCTTTTCAGGATGTTCGGGTCCGACAGGCCGCTTACCAAGCGATTGATGTTGACGCACTCATCGAAAAAATCATGCGCGGCAACGCACAACCGGCTTCTCAACTGGTTTCCGATAGCATGAAAGGCTATTCTCAGGCTCACTCTGAAAGACTGCCCTACGATCCTGAAGCCGCTAAACAATTGCTTGCTGATGCGGGTTACCCCGACGGTTTCAGTTTCGGATTGCAGTGCCCCAACGATCGATACATAAACGACGAGGCCATTTGTAAGGCCGCAGCCTCCATGCTTTCCAAGGTCGGTTTGAATGCAAAACTGACCAGCATGCCGGTTCGCAACTACTGGCCAGAATTACGTGAAGATAAATTCGATATGTATTTACTCGGCTGGTCTCCGGGAACCTTCGACGCTGAACACCCTATCCGCTTTCTGGTGGCCACTCCCAACGAGGAAAAGAAATTGGGTAGCTGGAATTTTGGTGACTACTCTAACGCACGTATCGATGAGCTGTTACCCATGATCCAGACTGAACTGGATGACAGCAAGCGACAAACCATGATTGATGAGATCACCAAGATCATGCAAGATGAGGGCGCGTACATTCCGATGTACGTCCAGCCGTTGATCTGGGCGTCGAAAGACAACATCGAGCTTACCCAACGTACGGACGATTTTTTTATCCTACGCTGGGTCACGGTTAATTAACATCATGGCGAACCAGCCCAGTCAACACCCTGTGTGTTGGCTGGAGCGTCTCTTATGAATAAACCAGAATTTACGCTGTACGGTTGGAATACCCCGAATGGACAGAAAATTATCCTTGCTCTGGAAGAAGTAGCGGCTAATTATCAATACCAACCGATAGACATCTCTCAGGGCGAACAGCACACAGCTGCGTTTAAACGCCTCTCGCCCGACGGTAAAATACCAGCCCTCATCCACTCGGCAGAGCCTGAAATCACACTGTTTGAGTCAGGCGCCATACTCCTGTATCTGGCCCACTTGTACCCAGCGATACACGGCAGTAACACACTCGAACGAGTGCAAGTTATGTCATGGACGTTCTGGCAAATCGGTCAGCTTGGCCCGTTAGCAGGACAGTTCGGGCGGTTTCACGCAATAACACCAATCAACACGCCAGCCATTCATCACTTTGAACAATTAGTCTGGCGATGCCTTGACGTGCTTGAAAACAGATTGAGTGAATCAACATTTCTAGCAGCAGAGCATTTTACCGTAGCCGACATCACCTCGTTCACTTGGGTAACATCCAACCAAAGTTACCTGCAAAAGTACAATATTGCTTGGCGTGAGAAATGCCCTAGCATCGTGCGTTGGTCTGATACGATCCTTGAGAAACCCTCTGCGAGAAAAGCGCTAGGGCTGTAAATGCCTCTATGGCTACTGTATGAGTTCCAGAGAAGGCGTTTCACTGAGCAGCATCTGACTGTAAGGCTGTGATGGTGCCCTAAAGAACTGCTCTGTTTCAGCCGTTTCCACCAACTCACCCTGCTTCAGCACAACCACGCGGTCTGCCATTTGCCAGATTACAGCCAGGTTGTGACTGATAAACAATATGGACAAACCATAAATCTGTTGAAGATCTTTCAACAGGTTCAAAATTTGCGCCTGTATGGACACATCCAGAGCGGATGTAGGCTCATCGCATATTAAAAATTCCGGCCGCGCCACCAGTGCGCGTGCCACCGCTATTCGTTGTCGTTGACCACCCGAAAACTGGTGCGGGTATTTCAACATGGCACGCTGCGGCATTTCCACCAATTCCAACACCGACGCTACCAGCTTTCTTATCAGCTTTTCATCGTTTGCTAATCCGTAAAACCGTATCGGTTCTGAAATTATCTGTTCAACGCTCTTGCGATTATTCAAGGACGAATACGGATCCTGAAACACCATCTGAATTTGACGGCGAGCCACGTGATTGCGATGGCGCTTAAGCCGCGGCGGCAGGTGTTCCCCACGAAATGTCATCGTACCCGCAGATGGGCTCACCAACCCGACGATCGCTTTCGCCAACGTCGACTTGCCACTTCCGCTCTCGCCGACCACACCCAATATTTCCCCCGGTCGTACCGCTAGAGTGATGTCGCTGAGCGCCTTAAAATTTGCCCGCGTTTTAATCCAGCTCGGTTGACCCCGAGCAAAGGTTACGTCCAAGTGCTCAACCGATACGACCGGCCCTGCATCCGAAGAACGCGAATCTTCACGTTGGTGTTCAGCCAACAACCATTGCGAGGCGAATTCCGCACTGGCGCTGGGTAAGCGCCAGGAATTATCTTCTGAATCAAGCAGATCTTCTGCGACGATGTTTTTAAACCGGTCAAGCCGCTTATCCAGCCTCGGCACAGCGGCCATTAGGGCTTTAGTGTACTCATCGGATGGATTGCCCAGTACGTCGCCGGTGGTGCCTGTCTCGATCACACGCCCCGATCTTAATACCGTCACATGGTCGGTAATTTCGTTGATTACACCAATATCGTGTGTAATAAGAATGATCCCAAGTTGCCGTTCGGTGCACAGTGTACGAATCAGTTCAAGAATTTGCTTTTGTACAGACACATCCAGCGCGGTAGTGGGTTCATCGGCGATGATTAACTCTGGGTCCGTACACAGTGCTAGCGCAATCACCACTCGCTGACGCATGCCGCCTGAGAACTGATGCGGGTAGTCGTCTATGCGCTGTTCGACATCATACAAACCGATTTCCTCCAACAGCGCGATGGCTCGTGAGCGTGCATCCAAGGGGTTAATATCCGAGTGCTGACGAATGGTCTCAACAAGTTGAGTAGCCACTGTCAATAAAGGATTCAAGCTGGTTTGCGGATCTTGAAAGATCATACTGATGCGGCTACCGCGCAAGCGATGGTAGCTCTGTTGATCCAGACGCGTTAAATCCTTTCCGGAAAAATCGATCTTACCGCTAGAGATATAACCCGGGCTTGGCAACAAACCGATAACCGCGGCACCGAGTGTTGATTTTCCTGCACCCGACTCCCCGACCAAACCATGAATCTCACCGGCCTTAACGGCGAGATCGATTGAATCCAGAGCTGTATATTCCCCAAACCGGGTTGGAAACTTAACGCTCATGTCATTGATATTGAGTAATTCGCTCAACGTAATCTCGGATTCAGGACATCGCGCAAAAAGTCGCCCAAAATATTAATGGCGACGATCATCGTGATCAGCATGGCGCTTGGAAAAATCACGATCCACCATTCGCCGGAGAACATGTATTCAGTACCGATGCGAATCAGCGTGCCCAACGATGGTTGATTGGCCGGTACCCCCACGCCCAGAAAAGACAAAGTTGCCTCGAGCAGTACCGCCACGGCCAGATCGACCGTTAGAATGACTAAAATCGGCCCCATGATATTGGGCAAAATGTGGGTAAGCATAATACGCAGTGGATGCATACCCATGATTTCACAGGCTTGCACGTACTCTTTGTTGCGCTCTACTAACGTTGAAGCGCGAGCAGTACGGGCAAAATTTACCCACAACGATAAACCGATTGCAACGGTCAACACGACAATCATCAGGTTGTCGTGCTGATCTGTGGGGAGCACGCCCCTGGCGATACCGTCTATCAACAACGCAGTCAGGATCGCAGGCAAGCTGAGTTGCACGTCAGCGATGCGCATCACGATCGCATCAAAAGCTCCTCCCAAATACCCCGCCATGAGCCCCACACTCACTCCGAGCACACTGGCAAACCCAATCGACAACAGACCAACCAGAAGAGAGAGTCGCGTGCCGTACAGAATTGCTGAGAACAAATCCCGGCCTTGATCATCGGTGCCTAATAGAAATCGCTCGTCACCCTCATCGCTCCAGGCGGGCGCTACCAGCGAATCCATGATGTCAATGCTGGCAATATCGTAGGGATTGGTCGGTGCGATCCAGGGCGCCAAGGCTGCCCCACTTAGACACAATAGTGAAATTAGCGCAGCGAATTGCGCCACACGATTGTGCAGAAACAAATACAGAAATTCATTTTCACGAGCAATGCGACGCCAGTTAGCAAACATAGGTTGGCTTACTCATGAGCGCTGTGAAGCCGGACACGCGGATCAATCGCGAAATAAAGTATATCCACCAATAGATTAATTGCCACAAACATCAAAGCGATAACCACCAAATAAACCGACATGACCGGGATGTCGACGTATCGGATGGAGTCGAGAAAGAGCAGCCCCATACCCGGCCATTGAAAGACCGACTCGGTCACAATAGAGAAGGCAATAATGCCGCCCAACTGTAACCCTATGATGGTGATTACCGGCACAAGCGTGTTTCTGAAGGCGTGGTTTAAATACAACGAGCGGTAATTGATACCGCGAGCCATGGCAAACTTGATGTAATCAGTTTTGAGTACGTCCTGCATTTCTGCACGCACCAATCGCATGGTAAGCGTCAACTGAAAGACTCCCAACGTAATCGCTGGCAACAACAGTGACCTCCAACCATCCAGTGTCAAAAAACTGGTTTGCCACCAACCAATTGGAACAGTCTCGCCGCGTCCAAAGGTAGGTAACCAGCCCAGCTCGACGCCAAACAGATAAATCAGGAATATGCCAATGACAAAGGTGGGCACCGATATGCCGATGAGCGTGGTAACCAACAATACGTTAGCCAACACACCGCCACGTTTTAAAGCCGTGTAGATGCCCGCTGGAATGCCAACCAATAACGATATCAATAGCGACACCGTCCCGAGTTCCAAGGTCGCAGCCATTCGACTGATGATCATTTCGCTCACCGGCTGGCGAGTACGGTAGGAGAAACCAAATTCTCCCTTGGAGAGATTACCCACAAAGCGAGCATACTGCGTGGTAATCGGGTCGTTTAAACCTAAGCGTTCGCGTAATTTTTCTTGATCTTCAATCGATGTCTCCTGCCCGACCATTTGAGCCACCGGGTCACCAACAAACCGAAACAACGAAAACGCGATAAGGCTGACCGCCAACAGCACGAACACAGATTGCAGTAAACGACGGAAAATGAAACTCAGCATCACTGCAGTGTATCCCGTTAGTACAGTCCCCGCAATCCGACGAAGAGATCAAGATAGCCCTCCAACACAATGGCCTGACTCGAGCTGTGGATAGCACCTTAAACTGACAGTCTTTTGCCATCGACATACTGGGCTTAGCGATCGCACAGGTTAAAAATGCCCGTGTAGAGCGATTAAACACAGCGACATTGCTAGAAAAAACCAGTACATTGAGATAACAGACTCGCTGATGTCAATCTTATGAAAAAACCTGATCAAGCCAAGCTCGACAAGCTTGTAGCGAGTGCCCGAGCCGACTACGCCACGCGTGAAAACGGCTATCGTCAACGAGCACTAAAACTGTACCCATGGATTTGCGGTCGGTGCATGCGCGAGTTCACACGAGCTAATCTTCAGGAATTAACCGTCCATCATCGCGATCACGATCACGACAACAACCCAGCCGATGGCAGCAACTGGGAATTGTTGTGTGTCTACTGTCACGATAACGAACACCAACGGCTAATTGAACAGGCCACCAGTGGCGACCGGAAAACCGGCGAAATGACCACGCACAACCCATTTGCTGACCTCGGTGTCTTGTTGAAGACTAAACCACCACAAGGCGAATAAAGCGCGTCGAAATAATGCCGTCATGTCGACTCACTCGACGATTTTTCTCGATCAGGCCACATTGCAATGTACCGGGCCGTCTCTAAGTGGTGTGCCAATGAAAATCGGCCCCATTCCTTTGATCGTCGCTGTTACCGACTGCATCGGTTGATGCCGCAAGGGCTCTAATCGAGTCCAACGAGCCGTTCCGCCGAGAGGCTAAGCTACGCGCCCACACCGCTCAATTTTCTACCAATTCATAGTTGTCGGTGGAGCTATTTAGTAGAATCGATACACGCTCTATGCATGCTCAGAGTGTTTGCAAAACAACGTAAAAGCAGTGCCAGAACTCCACACACGATCCGATAGATTATATACACAGGTGCTAGACTCGAATCACCTCCCAGCAAAGTTCAAATCACTGAGATTGCCAACCAAAAAGAATCCAAAACGTTTGCCTGCTGCCTAAAATCCGGATAGTGATACGCGGATTCGTCAATGATGACTGCAGAAAGAACCGTTCATACACTCAGTATGAATTTTTTTGACACGGAATCAGAACGATAAATAATCCAATTTCTATTGCGTACCTCGAAGACGATCCAGATCAGGGCAAGGCTATTGTCGACTGGTTAGGCAATTATTCGATACGCGTTCAACATTTTTCGTCTGTCGATACCATGATCGCCGCACTGGAGACATCCTCTTATGATGCGATCATATTGGATGTCGAAATTCACGGGGAACTTTCCGGGCTTTCTGTCTTGGACTACATTCGTCTTACCCGAGGCCTAGACACACCCACACTCATGGTATCTTCCAACAATCATTGGGAAGAAGCCTTTAGTCAAGGCGCGGATGATTTCCTTGAAAAGCCACTCAAGGCAGGCAAACTGGTGGTGCACCTGAATCGACTATTGCGCCACGTTGAGCAGGAGACAACGATTGAGAACTACGGCCCGTTTCAATTGGATACAGCCCAGCAAATACTAACGCTCGATGGGCTCGTTATAGAATTAGCGCCTGAAGAGTACGAATTGGCTGCAACGTTACTTCGAAATTACGGCAAAGTATTGTCATTCAGAAAACTGATGGATTCATTATCGGTACCAGAAGAGCGTGTATCTACCAAAGCTCTGGTGAACCGCATCGTTAAACTAAAGCGAAAAATGAACCTGCACAAAATCAGCGGATGGCAGTTGGAGCCCGTCTACCAACACGGCTACCGGTTAATTTGCACACATAACGACGACTGCATCTCATAAACACCAGCTGTTGTCCCCAACGATAGGAAGGCTCTGGAAAGTTTCTGCTATTGATGATCCGGGACACGCGGCAACTGTGCGAATCAGGCCTATACACCCACCTAAATGTTCGATCAATAAACGAAGAAAACCTCTCCGGCCAAATGCCCCACTAAAATCTTACCCCACTGAAGTCTTACCCGACAACTGCACATCATTCTGCACAGCCATTAGACGATGCTATGGCTACAAAATCCCGCATTAAATAGCTCTTCCTTATGGCACACTGTAACTCCGGCATCAGCCACGACATGCAGGCATTACCAAACGCATAACACTACGTATACGAAAACATTGATTCTATTGCAAAGATCCCATGTCTGATCGTAATAGCTGTAGTGCCATTAGCTGGATACTATCGAATCCGAGTCGTCGCTCGCGATTCG
>CALFBL010000303.1 GCA_937951695.1 uncultured Granulosicoccaceae bacterium
CGATAAGGTTGAAAAGCATGCTAAGAGAGCTACAGAATTCGTCCTGCTCAGTGATGCGGCTATCAAACTCCGTACTGTGGAGCTGGACGATAAACCGAGCGCGGTTATTGAACCACCGGACGAGCACGACATGACCATCGAATGGCTGGACGCCTCAGGCTCAATAGTGCACCGGGAAACCCGCCAAGACCCGCGATTCTTGCACGGTCCTGATGGTCACAGCGTCGTCATGGCTGAAGCGGTCTTGCTGTTGAGGGGGCCGACGTTGGCGGTGCAGTTACGGGTCATGCCCAGCGGATATGCCGATTTCCTAGATTTTAGTTTGTGATGCTCCTCACAGTTTTGTTATCAACTGATTGATTTGTGGTAATTTTTGTTAATTTGGAGTCAGAAACTGGGTTTAAGCCCAAAGATCAGGAGCAGGGCACTGAAGCCCACTGGGGTATCGGTTACCATAAGCGCCATATTCCAACAGCAATACTGGGTCTCGAAGACCCACCAGTGGGCCCCAAGGCAACAATGCCGACACCGAAAAGCGATAAAGACGACCCGACAGAAGACGGGATGTTCGATTTCCTCGATGAGGATGCGGCGAATCGTCCTGCGCGCAGGAAAACGACTGAATCTGTGCCGCGAGAACGGATCGATGAGGCTCGCGCCGACGCAGTTGTGAGCCGTTCAGAAGGCCGCAGAGCTGGCTCTGGCACTGATTCAACGTTTGAAGAACAGCACCCGAGAGTCCGAACCCCAAAGCCGTTACCGATTATCCGAAAGCCGGTACCGGTGTCTGAATCGGGACCTAACAGGAGCCCGCTCGAAAATAACGCGACGGGACGCAAAGCTCCACAAAAAGCCGCGATCATCGGCGATTTTGACGATGATTTGGGTTTTCTCAACGAAGGCCGAACCAAGCTCGGGGAAGTGCACGATTCCGTGGCCACCCGCTCTCCCTTTGGTGGTGCCGGCGATGCGATCCATGCAAGACCAAGACCCCATTCCCGCAGCCGTTCAGCCGCCACCACGGCGAACGCACCCTTCGAGCGTGATTTCGATGACGACTGGAATGAAGGGCTGCACGATTACGATTACGGTTATGAGAACGAGAACCGAGCTCGACCCCGGCGCTCGCTTTTATGGCTACTGTTGGGCGGAATTGCCGCGTTAGGCGTCGGCAGCTTTGCGCTTGAACGCTCAGGGCTACTCGGTGGAATGTTTGATGTCGAAGCACCGATGGCAATTACCACACCCGCTGATAGCGGCGCACCCGTCCGATCATCGGTAGCTGAACAATTTCGTGATGATCTGCAACGCATTGAAGCTCTAGTGGCGGCCGGTGATTTCGCCGCAGCCACGCAAACACTCGATTCCTTGGATCCGCGCGTACTGGGCTATGGCAACCCGGAATTTACTGCCTTGCGTGATCAGATTGAACGTGGCGACACGGGCGACGCGCAAGCTCAGGTCCGCGATGAGACCGAAGCGCGATTTGCCGAACAGGCGATAGCCGCCGACCGGGCGCGACTCGCTGCCGAAGAGCAACTCTTAGAAAACGCTCTACTGGTCGCCGAAGGGCAGCGGGTAGAAGCGGCTCGACAAGCCGCCGAAGCACAGCGGGTAGAAGAGGCACGATTGGCCGCCGAAGCGCAACAGGCAGAACAGGCTCGATTGGCCGCCGAGGCGCAACGCGCAGCAGAGGCACGATTGGCCGCCGAAGCACAGCGTGCAGAAGACGCTCGACAGGCGGAAGCTGCGCGAGTTTTCAGCACCGAACAGGCCCGCGTGGCAGCAGCGACACAGACACCCAGTGCGCAAGACGAAGCAGACAGACTGGAACGTGAACGTCGAGAAGTCATTGCGGCTGAACAACGCGCCCGGGCCAGACGAGCGGCGGCACAGCGGGCGGCACAAATATCCGGCGGGACAGTCCCAACACCGGCGGCCAGAGCCATCACCTCGCCCCCGTCGGCAACTAATACAGAGGCGTCCGATCGGCTGGCAGCCGCTGCCGCGCAGAATGCTCAGCAGCTTCGTCGCGATGTTCCTGTTCGGCCTGCTCCAATCACGGACGCTGAGTTCAATTTAGCCTATCGGCGTTTTATTGATGTCAAATATGCCTTGGAACGCCAGGATATTAATACGATCACCCAATTGGCGGAAACCAACGGTACCCGGGTTCAGAACTTACTGCAGTTGTTTTCAAATAGCGATTCTCTTGTTGTCAGGATAGATAATGTGTCTACTCGCAACGGCACGGGAACCATTGTTGGCAGATTAACGATTGACAACGTAGTTCGTCGGGGTAGGTCGTCAAACCCACCGGCAAACCTGCGCTCCTTCACGTTGACCACTCGTCGCGATGCGACTGGCTGGTCCAAAATTCGATGGTAAGACAGTAATGATTCGCGCGAACGACCTTACAAATTCGATGTGCATCTGGGTGGCTGCGTTGCACTTGCTTGTTTCAACGATGATGGTTGTCGGGCCTGCTCAAGCGCAAGCTCAGGACGGCCCACCGGTGATCGACTTGCAGATCGTCGAAACTGGGTCGCTCGGGGACAGCCAAGTGTTTTCAGCCACAGTCACAGACAACGATCAAGTTGCTAATGTGGAACTGTATTTTCGATTAGCCGGCGAAAGTGCCTACGGCAATACCCCGATGCTGGCCATACCAGGCACGTCTATCTTCACCGTTACGCTTGACATCAAAACTGCCGAAGAAACGGCGATTGAGTACTACGTCAGTGCCTCCGATAGCGCGGGAAATCGTAGCGTAACCGGGTTTGCTTTCGATCCGCTGGTGCGCGTGCTGATGCCCTCTGAGCCTTTGGCGGATGCGACTGATCCGGTACTATCAGCACAAACGGCATCAGAACCTGTCACCGCTCCCAGCACGAGTGGGATCAGTACCGGGCGAAAAATTCTCTATGGCGCGTTGGCGGTAATCGCGGTCGGTGCAATTGCAGTTGCTGTAAGCGGCGGCGGTGACGGCGGCGGCGGGGGAGCGACCGATACACCGGGTGGGCCAGTCGTCCCGGTTACCATAACGGTGGATACCATCGCGTCAGAGTTCGACTGACTTTTGCCGATGACTCACCCCACACAAATTGTCGCAGCGACGTTGTGCTCTCTTATATTAATTGGGTGCAGCTCCGCTGGTGACTGGAACATTCAAAGCGCTGTGGGTTCAGCGAACGGCGGCACTGCTATAGCCACACTGGACTTGTCCGCCCCCGGCTTTCTCACTGAGAATCGGATGCTCGACCCTAGCCAATTGGTACTGGAAGTGACTGCGAACGGACGATCTGTGCCAGTGAGTCAGACCGCAGACGGTAGCTTTCAGGGACAACTAAATTTTGATGCGAATCAGACGGTAGAGATCGTGGCGGCCTTTTCTGCATCGGGCAGCTCCCTATTACCTTTAGCCAGTGCCCGTCGAACGATCACTGTTCCTGACGACCCAGCCGGCGTTACCGTGCCGATGCCTGAAGAGCGCTTCACCACGAATTTCGATTCAGATGGTGACACCCTTTCGAACATCGCAGAACTTAGAGCAGGCACCGATGCGCGCGATGGCAGTAGCCCGGCAACGATTCCGGAAAGTTTACCGGTGAGGATCAACTTTGGAATTCCGGAGGCGTTGCAATCGGCTGATGAAGACACCCTGCGAGAGCTCAGTTTGGTGGTGTTGGTGAACGATCGCGTATTTTCGGTCACTCGTATCGGCAACGTATGGATGGGAGAAAGTACTGAAGTAGCCGGTAATGATGTTTTTATTGAAGCACAGTTTTTTTCAAATTCGAATCGTGACACCGTGCTGGATAGTTTTGAATTTCGGCAATTGGTGGACAATAATGGAGTCTTCCTTGGACTGAATACGCTGGATCCCAGCGTCGAGTAAACCGAGAAACTGGCCACAGTTGACTTTATTCAGACAACTTACAGTGGCGCAGAATGCGTGTTGACACGCGGACTTGATTCATCTTCCGAGTCATGCTGACGTCATGAAATCGCTCGCTGTCATCTTATGGGTAACGTTACTCTCTCTTTTTGGGTTCGATCAAATCGAACGCTGGGAGACACGCGACCAAAATCTTAATGTGGAACAGGTGCCTGAGGTTGACGACAGTTTACTGTTCGTCGATTACGAGGACGCGGAATACGGCTTTTCGATGGTGGTGCCCCAGGGTTGGAAGAGAATCATCGCCGATGGCGGCGGTTCCAGCCAATACCTGACCCAATTCGGTTACTCAGTCAGCTTCGAATCAGAGACGCAGGGAGAGGCTGATCCGTACGTGGATTTCATCATGGTGGAAGTGCTACCGGGCGCCGAAACGGGAGCCTTTGAGTCGGATGGTGCGCAACGAAACGTGGTGATTATTGATGGGCAAAAAGCGGTAAGAGACACCATCCAGCTGGCCGACTATCCGTTCGGTGACACCACTCTGGATTTAACCATTCAACAGGCGGAGATCGCTCAGTTAGGTTTTACAGTAGGTCTCTATGCGATTGGTACTAACGACAATGCGGCAATGCTGGAAGAGGCGTTCAGCGCGTTGGTGTACAGCTTTGTCTTGCCGCACGAACCGTTTTTGGTAGCGACAAAGTAACCGCGCGAAGATTGAGGTTCGATTGTGTGTGCTGCCAAGACTTCGAACAGCTTTGGCGACGATTGCCAAAGCTGTTCGTGACACTGTCCTAGCGGGCAGGGAACCCATTCGGCCAAAGTTCGAACGGAGGTAGGTGACCTGGCGAGCTCTGTGAGCCATCTTCACGAACCGGCACCTGAGATTCAGGGTTCTCAAACTGTGGTGCATCCTGTTGAACACCCACACGTTGGTAGGCTCGGATGTAATCGATTTTGTATTCGCCTGGAAATGGCGTTGTTTCGTCCGGATCTCCCGGCCACCAGCCACCGATTGCTGTATTGGCAATGATGTACATCTCTTCCTGCGATATCTTCGGATCGGATATTGAGTGGCGGGCAATACCATCGACGTAGAAGGTTACCGTACCTGGTTCCCATTCGACACCAAAGCGATGAAAGTCGGCAGAAAAATCAATTGGAAACGTCGGCTCTGATTTCGTTGAGCGCAGCTCGCCTTCGGCATCGTAGTAATGAAAGGTGTGATAAACCGTATCCTGGTTATCACCGATAAATTCCATAATGTCGATTTCAGGTCTATCCTGATCGTAGTAAGCGTTCAGTAGCCAGAATGCAGGCCAATAACCTTTACCTACAGGCACTTGAGCATTGGCCTCTACATAGCCGTAGGTAAACTTGAACGCGTCATAACTGGTGATCACACCAGACAGATATTTTTGTCCGTTCGCTTTTTCCAACAGTTCAGGGGGCGTTGGTACGGTACTGATTGTGATCGACTCGCCATCGAAGGTAAACGGATTAAATCCAAAATCGGGCTCATTGTTGATATCAACGTAGTGTTGCAGCTCGTTGTTGATGACCAGATCATCACCCCATAAGTAAGCGGTGTTCCACTTCGTGGAGTCAAGGGTCGTGCCGTTGAATTCGTCAGAGAAAACCAGTTCGTAGCCGTCGAGCAAGGTTTCATCAACTTGCAGAGCATTCGGATCGGTTCGACCGGTTCCAGTCATCCTGACGGTCAATCCAGTTGCGATCGTTGAGTACTGTTCATCGGCCGTGAACGCTTGAATTTCATAGTAATAGTCTTGATCAAACGCATCGAAGTCATCTAGATAACTGTTTTCAAAAACGGTAGCGATATACTCAGCGTCGCGATAGACGTTGTAGCCACGCGCCGTTGGTTCGACTTCCCAGTCTAGTTGAACCGTTTGGTCGTCATTCACGCGGCCGACGAACGTAGGTGTGTTGCTTCCGCTGAATCGTGTACGGCTTTCGGCAGCAGCGTTCTCGTCGAGGGAAGTCGTCGTTTGGCTTGTGTCAGTGTCTTTTGAAGCTTGAGCGGGTTGTGGGTCAGGCTCGGTGTCGGGCTCTGGCTCGGTGTCGGGCTCTGGCTCGGTGTCGGGCTCTGG
>CALFBL010000304.1 GCA_937951695.1 uncultured Granulosicoccaceae bacterium
GATTCCATCAACGCCTTCGTGGGTAACGGGGGGCAGTCAGTGCCGCAACCCACTCTGCCTGTGGATCCGTCGTTAGAAGCTGGAGATCCCGCCGCAGTGTTCGAGGACGCAACCGATGATGAGGACCAGTCCGTGATCTCCGGATCGATTGACGCTGATCTGCCGTTAGAGGATCCGAGCGACCTTGACGATATCGGCCCCATTACGACGCTGGCGGACACCGGAATACGGGTAGGCTTTTCTAAAGGCTTGAGCGCAGACTCAGTTGACCTTAGCGTTATCGAAGCGAGCTGGACTCGAATGCAAAGCTGTTTGAGCGTGGTGGCACCTGCGCCACTGGTGATCGTATCCGATGAATCGATACTTCCCATGTCGGGTGCGGACGATATCTTGTTTCACCTCGACGGTACCATCACCGCGTCCTCGACACGCTTCGCTACCGGCGTTACGGTGCAAATCAGTCTCGATGATTTGGACAGCTCCTTCGGCCGCATTGGTTTTAACCTTCGATCGATAATGGGTCGCTACCTGTGGACCTCTGCTGGTCTTCCCGAGCGAGATTATCGGCACAGCTGCGCCAGTTAATTGACCGAACCCGTGGAGCGACCAATCCCCGGTGTGGCCCGATGAATTGCGCGTAGCATCCGATTGTGTATAGGCTTGAGTCGTGTGGATAAACAAGACCAAGGCCGTTCGTGAACCCCTCAAAAGACGCAGAAACTGCCCAGATCGCTCCCACCGCAGCGCTCATTCTGATAGGCAATGAAATACTCAGCGGGCGTACTCAGGACAAGAACCTTGCCTTCATAGGCAGCCGGTTAGCCGCGCGAGGCATCGTCTTGCGGGAAGCCCGTGTCATCGCCGACTCGCCAGACGTTATTTCCGCCACGATAAATACGCTGCGTACCCAGTATACCTATGTGTTCACCACCGGTGGAATCGGCCCCACCCACGATGATGTGACCGCTGATTGTGTGGCGCAGGCGTTTGGCGTCGAACTGCCGGTTCACGCAGAAGCCGAGCGCCGGCTGCTGGAGTACTTTCGAGGGCGGGGTGTGGAGCCAAATGCGGATCGGATGCGAATGGCCCGAATTCCCCAGGGGGCAGAATTGGTCGACAACCCGGTATCGATTGCACCGGGATTTCGCATGGAAAACGTATTTGTCATGGCGGGTGTGCCAAGAATTATGCAGGCGATGTTCGACAACATCGAACCGACCCTGGCAGTCGGACCCAGTATCGGCAGTGTATCGGTGGTGTGTGATTTGCCCGAGGGCGATTTTGCCGGCGATCTGCGAGCCCTGCAGGAAACGCTGAGCGAGCTGGATTTAGGGAGCTATCCGATTTCGGTTGAAAACGGTGCGCGCGTGGTGTTGGTGGCGCGAGGCACTGATGTGGTCAAACTGACTCAGGCAAGCGATCAACTACAAGCTTTGGTGAGGCGTTTGGGTGGTACGATTTATGGAGACGAGCGATGACAAAAATTGTCAGGCTAAAGATTTAAAAAACCCAACTACGCAACTTTTCGCTCTTTGCATTGGAACAGCTTGTCCACGGTTTCTATGCATTGCGCCTTGAAAAAAGGCTTTTGCACGGCGTCTGATGCGCCAAGTGATGTTAACTTCTGCTGTTCGGTGAGATCCATCGAGCAGGACATCATGACCACTTTGACCATCGGATGAGTCGCCAATATCGCCCTGAGAGTGTCTTCGCCGGATAATCCAATCGGGAAGCGTAGGTCGCAAAACACTAGGTCAAAGGGTTCGCGCGCGAGCGCGTCCAAACCTTGCTTTCCGGATTCCGCTTCAACTACGGTATGACTGCAACGGGTCAGGACTCGATTCAGGCCGAAACGAATATCCAAATCGTCGTCGATGATGAGAACGTTCAACATAGCATTGCCTACATTATCCATTGCTGCGAGAGGGCGCTTCGGTCAATACGAGCAATTTAAGTACCAGCGTATCCAGCAGTAGACTAATTCCCGGGAACATGCAGGATAGTTAACAATTTGGTTGTCTGTCAAGTGAGGAATTGGTTAAGTGGCTCGATTATTGGTTCTGTCGTTAACTACCTAATTGAGTAGGTTCATCGCTTCGACTTTGGCGACTGTTTCTGTTTCTGGTATGGTCATTGGACCAGTACATGCAGAATTATTCCTTGTTCGAGGCTGAGAGGTAACCGCCTGATGAGCTCTGACGACCAAAAGAACGCTGAGATGGATAAAAAGATGCCTGGAGCTGAGAGTAATAATGTGTACGACCTATCCCGCGAGCAAGACACGAGTGCTGGGGCGGGACTGGAGACGATTCAGAAAATCCTGTTTGGTGAGCAAATGCGCGCTGGCCAGCAGCAAGTGGATCGAGTCAAGCAGGAATCCCGTAATGCGGTCAAAGAGTTGGCTGGCCGTCTGGACGGTCGGATTGATCAACTCACTGAGACGATGTACGCTCAGTTTGACGCACTTAAACAAACTTTGGAGCAACACGCGTCCCAAGCGAAAGTGGTTGAAGAACGAACCGACAGCGCCATTGGCGCTTGCGAGTTTGCCTTGACTGAATCCATTCGCGGCACGCGTGCGGAGCTCATTCTGGAAATGAAACAATCATTGGCGGATTTAGAGAACCGAAGCATGGATCGCGATAAGCTCGCAGAGATCTTCACTGAGGTAGCTCATCAAGTTACCTCCGACCGTAAACAAACGACTGCGTAGTCGGGCAATTGGTTAATAAATCGGAACTTAGTCAAGTAGCGCATGGCCGAGCAATGACTTCTGAAGAAGAGCAGCTTGAGCAGGTGCGTTCAGTACTTCTGGCGCCGCAAGCTCAGCGAATTACGGATCTGCAAAAACAGATTGAAGCGTTGGATCACCGATTGTCTGACCCTGCGCAGCGTGCAAAAGACACCGGCGAAGTTCTCCAGTCTGCACTGGCAATATCCAATGAAAAAGAAGATTGGTTCGGCAACTCATTAAAACCGATGGTGGTGGATAAATTTCAGGAAGCCTCGCGTGAGGATCCAGAAATCATGGCCGAAGCGCTGTTTCCGATTCTCGGCCCGGCGGTGCGCAAGATGATCGCCAGCCTGATTTCTCGCGATAAGAACAGACCAAAGTCTGGCTATCGGATTGAGCAGCTGTTTCTGATTGACAAGATGGCGGGGCTGCCAGTTTGTCATGTGGCGTCGGAACACTCAGACACTCAGGACGCTGACATGGTCAGCGGCATGCTTAGCGCCATCCAGTCGTTTGTTCATGATGCGTTCCAGACCGATGAGTTCGATGGCTTAAACACACTTGAAGTCGGTGAGCTGTCGGTTTGGATAGAATGGGGTCCGAAAGCGGTTCTGGCAGCGGTTGTGCGCGGCAAACCACCGAAGAAGTTACGGGAAGCTCTGCAGATAAAAATCGAGAAAATCCATCACGACTATGAAGCTGAATTAGCGGGTTACGAGGGCAATACAGAACTGTTCGATGCCCTTAAGCCGCAGCTGTATCTGTTTCTCGATTCGCACGATGGCAGCTTAAAGAGCCGGTTCAAAAATTTATCAGCCGAGGCCAAACGTTATTGTTTGATTGCCGTGGCTGGTTTGGTTATTTTGGTCGTGCTGCTGGTGAACGGGTGGATTGAAGACTCTCGCTGGAGGGAGTTTATGGGCAAGCTCCAGGCTGAAATCGGCATCGTCGTGAGTAACCAGACAGAAGAGGATGGTGTGATTCACGTCTATGGGCTACGCGACCCCTTGGCGGTTGATCCTGAAGCGGTTTTAACCACGTCAGATACCAGCCGCGATGTGGTTTTTCATTTTGAACCTTATAATGCTTTACAACCAGAATTTATCCAACAAAGAGCGTTGCTATTGTTAAAACCCACCAGCGAGGTAAATGTTTCGTTGATTGAGGGTACGCTTTACGTTTCAGGTCAGGCGAGCCGCCAGTGGATTGAAAACGCTAGGCCAATGGCCGCTGCCGTGGCTGGCGTGACAGCGGTTGCTTTCAACGTCCGTGAAATGGAGCGCGAACAGTGATTGGCATGCAAAAGAAAATCTGCATGCTTGGAGCCTTTTCGGTTGGTAAGACCAGTCTCGTCAGCCAGTATGTGAACAGTATTTTTTCGGAAAAATACACCACCACCATTGGTGTGAAAATCGATAAGAAACAAATCACGATGGATGAGCATGTGCTGTCGATGATTCTGTGGGATGTGTACGGAGAGGATAATCACCAAACCGTGATGCCGTCATACTTGAGAGGCATGGCAGGTTTTATTCTGGTGGCTGATCCCACCCGCCCATCGACGCTGGACACCACTTTGTCGTTACGAAAAATGGTCTCTGAAACGGTTGGGGATGTTCCTTTTGTTCTGGCCTTAAACAAGGTCGACATCAAAGACCAATGGAACTTTGAAGCGCTTGAAACGCTGAACGCACTGAAAACCGCGTCCGCGGGTAGCTTTGAAACCAGTGCCAAAACAGATACAGGCGTGGATGATTTGTTTAACTGTCTGGCGTGTGCGGTGTTGCCGGGTCTGCCAGCGCCATGATCCCATGGACAAAATAGTGGACATTGCTGTGGCCAGCTATGTCAAATCGTTATCGGTCAGCGACTGTCAATTAGCCTATTTAGGTCTGGATAAGCAGCACCGCGTTAACGTTGTGGGCGGTGCAGCGGAGTGTTTTGGTATTGAGGATATACAGCGGGGCAGTTTGGCTGTCGCACAGCTGTCCTTTCTAGAAGGGCTCTTTGCGGGTGAGAATTCACCCACGGTGATTCCAAACGCCCAATTCATGGTCGATCGATTTGTCGACCTGCATTTGTTTGGTGATCCCGGTCAGCAGTGGTTATTGTTTGTGGACCGAACAGAGCAAGGCCGACAGCTGCAACGGGCGCAGCAAGTTCGTCTGGACGAAGACATCGTACAAGAGCAGATGTTGAAGGAACGCTCTGCAGACCACGCAATCGGCGTAGATGCCTATTATCTGGCCACCGAACGTTTGATCAGCATCTACTCAGATTCTTATCAATCCGTGGATGAGAAGTTGTCTGGTTTGCTGCAGCAGGGGCTCGACTACTTTCAACTGGAAGTGGCGCTTTTAAGTTGTGTAACCAATGATTTGGCGACTGTGGAAGTTGTCGTTGGTGAGCAGCCGGGGGGGGCGAAATTCAAAGAAGGAGAGACGCGATCTGCGGATGAGATCCCGTGTAGTTTTCTGCTTGACAATATGTCTCATCTTGTCATTGACAACGTGGCGAATACTCAGCAGTTCGCCAGATCTGGCTTCTCATTGGCTGGGATTAAAAGCTGTTTAGGTGCGGCCGTACAAACCATCAACGGACCTTTTGGCTGCATTTGCTTCTATTCGACGAAGGCCAAGCTCGATGGCTTTGTGGAACAGGATGAAAAATTCCTTCTAACCATCGCTGACCTGATCGCTGGCCTGCAAGGTAGTAAAGAACAGTTGGGGTTTGTGCAGG
>CALFBL010000305.1 GCA_937951695.1 uncultured Granulosicoccaceae bacterium
GTGGCTTCGTACTCCGCATCGTTTAACTGGAACACGCTGTTGGTGCCGTTCAGCATACACAGCTCCCCTGACCTTAGTTCATTCCAGTTGCCACGCTGCACGCGCGCGCTCAACACACGGTTGAACGCCGCACTTCGAACCGCCGATAGATACAGGCTGCGCTTATCCCGTGCAATTGGCGGTATTGCCGGTGCAGACGTCAACCAACGCAGCGCGTTGCGAACATTCGCACCCTTTCGCCCGAAACGTTGCGGGCCGTAGTAGTTTGGAAAACCCTTGTTGGCTAAAATTTGTAGCCGGTGTTTAACGTTATGTTTGAGAATCGAGGCTGCGTTCGCGCCAGCACTGGCGGCTGTATTGTTATCCACATCTTCAGTCGCTGCATTCTCAGCCAAAGCACGCACCTGTTTTAATCGAACCACAAAGGTGTTGCTACTGTGCGCACCCAAACGAATTTTTCGGCTGTGACGCGCAGATTGGAGACAGCGAATCGGCGGTGAATCTTCCGCTTCCAGCCATCGCGTAAATGGGGTTTCATCGTCTGGGGTGACAACGCTGAACCACTGAGACGTCACCGCGTGACGATCTTTCTGGCCAGCGAAGCCAATGGCTTGTTTGGGCACCTTGTAACACCGCTTCAACGCGTTTAACACGTCAGCGGTATTGCGCTCGGTCTTCTCAAGTCGCAAGTACAGATGCTCACCCTCACCACTGAAGGCGATGTCCAGATTTTCCGTGACCTGAAAGTCTTCAGGTTCGGCCTTGAAACGTGCTGAGAACAGCGCACCACCCCAAGCAGTGCGAGGTAAATAAGAAGGCAAATCAGCGGGCAGATCGGAGAGAAAATCGGGAGGCAAAAGAGGAATCTTGGCTGGACGCGAGCGATACGCTCACAGCTTCATTATACTAAACCCTGACTACCAACCGACAGATTCCTATGGCAGCTTTTGTGCGTATATCCGTTGACGATGCTCACGACATGATCGTCGATCGAGATGTCGCCATCCTCGATATTCGTGACCCGGAAAGTTTCGCTGCCTCACGAATGCTGGACGCTGAGCATTTAAGCAATGAAACTGCCGCTCAATTTATCGAAACCACCGACAAGAGCAAGCCCATAGTGGTGTGCTGTTATCACGGCAACTCCAGTCAGCAAGCCGCCCAATTTTTGGCCGAACAGGGCTTTAGCGAGGTGTACAGTCTGGATGGTGGCTTTGAAGTCTGGAACGCCCGCTTTCCAGACGAGGTGGAAGATTCAAAGTAAACGGTTTCGAGTTTTAGTTGGTCGATATTCTCACCGTGTATTCAACTCCGGCTCGGGCATTTCTACAAAATTCTCGACGTGTAGAATTCCGGCTTTGACAATTCTGCTGACATGCCAGACGGTCAGACACTACTCACAGTCAGGGAAAAGCTCGGTTGCGCGCATCGCGTCGAACCAGATATCAGCCATAGCAAGATAACCCGGAGCTGTGGGGTGCACGCCAACATCGGTTGGGTCGATGTCGGCCAGTGTGACGGCTGAGGCCTGCTCCACCAGCACCACGCGATCGGTCATCGAACGCGCTTGGATTCGAGTGCGTAGGTCTGCATTGAAGGCATCGACTTGCTGCTGTAAGCCAGGGTCACGCTTAATAATGATGGTGGCGACCAAAGCTGTGACCGGGAAATTTGTACTCTCCCACGCGTCGAGTGTATCCAATATCGCCTCAATGCCCGACGCATCCGCCGGGGTTTGATTGGTCCCGATGTGCAGCAACACCACATCGCTAGCAGCGTCGGTCAATATTCCCATCAGGCTTCCGTTGATAAACGAGATGTCCACGCCGGGAACGCCGTTGTTGTCAGCATCCGGAATCGTTGTATCCTGGCCGGCGAGCTGACCCGACTGGCCGGTGAAGTCAACCATCTGTCCTGCCCCCGCGAGCTGTTGAAGCAGCGACAACCGGTAGCCCACTCGCAACGGCACGGGCGGTGAATCCTGCTCCCCTGTGCCCACTTCCACACCGTGGGTAATCGAGTCTCCCAAGGGCAGCACTCTTATCGGATCCAGCCGGATATCCATACGGCCACGGCTGACAATCGCATCGCTCGCATCGAGAATTTGATAGGTGAAAAAGTCCGGATGACGCCCCACCGGGGGTGCGTACTGCAGCTCGCCCAGCGTTTCATCAAAACCCACTAACGTTCCGCGCGGCGTCTGATCCAGCACAAGTCGTTGACCGGGCTCCAGCGGAATGATTATTTTTTGCGAACCACTACCCGTGTTAATAACATCGACCACGGTGCAATCGCGCAAGGTCGTGCCCGCTGTGGTGCCCGTTGCAGGCTCTGAGCCGTCGTCGGTATCTGGGTTCGAATCCGGCACGCCATCGCCACCAGCATCGGAACCCGCACCAGCACCGGTTTCGGAATTTGGCCCAGGGTCTGGCGGTGAAGCGCCAATCGAACCTGTCAAGAGCTCCGGGTTTGAGTCTCCATCCACAAATGATCCCGTTGGATCCAGAGCAGAAGTGTTGGCGACATCAGTGCCAGTATCGGTGAGTGGGCCGGAGGTATTGTCTGCCGTGGGGTTAGAGGGGTCATCACCGCTTGAGCGGCTACCAGAACACGCGGTGGCCGCACAAGCGAGTGTGATAACAACTGCGAGATTACGAAGAGGATGCAATAAATTGTTCTACTTTTTCCGGGTTGAGGTGACCGGCTTGCACGCCGACAATCTCGCCTTGCGGATTGAACAGAAGATACGTGGGTGTGCCGCGCACGGCTTCATCAGCGATGGCCATGACACTCGAGCTCACTGTGGAGAAATCGCCAACGCTGTTAGGGAAGGCTACGTCGCGCTTGGCGAGATATTTTTGTACCGCGGGCTCTTTATCAATACCGTCAATGGAAATACCGAAAACCGTAATGTTGCTGTCTTTATGTTTCTCGTAAAAATCGGAATACAGTGGCTTGTCGATTGCGCAGATCTGACAGGTGGTTGCCCACACCATCACGACAGTCCACTTTCCGTCTCCGATACTTGGCGCGACCGGAGATTTGGTTCCGTCGACGCTGATCAGGTCAGGAAACAAGGGTTTGACAGGGGTCTCATCAGCGTGCGCCGCTGGCATTGAAAAAAGCAGTAATCCAAGCGCTGCTGCGCCAAATAATTTACGAATCATAGTGAATTCCCAAACTCTTGAGTTGCGGGCAGCATAAGCCAATGTTTGGCTTATGACTACAGTCGGAAATTTATTAGAGCCCAACGATCGCAAAAAGTTGCGAAAGATCCTAATCTCAGACCAAACCTTAGAACAGTAACGGCGGGCTGGTAACCTGATTGAAGCGTATCACGTGCGAATTTGGAAACATTCCCACCGTGTCACGCAATGACAGCGCCATTAGGGAGCGTCTCACAAAATTTCACAAACCCAAATTCACAAACCCTTTTTTTCTGTCCCCCCTTCCTCAAGCCTTAGGTTTGAGGTTCTTCGGCAGTTTGGCTTGCGTAGGCACCCGGTTCTGTATCGGATTGTTTTCCGTGTCGATTCAAATCCGATGTTAGCTCCAAAAATTGCATAGATTTATTCGATGACATCTGTTTTTAAACTTCGCGCCCAGCAAGCACTGCTGTTCATTGGGCTGTGGCTGGTGGCTACGGCCGCGGTCGCTGCGCCTGAATTGCGCATTTTTGGGATCGACAACGATCTGGAAGAACAGGTTCGTCTCTCTGTCGGCGCCCCGACGCACGATTCAGAACGCGCCACCAACCGCTTCATCGATGGGTTACCGGACGCGACCAAACGCGCACTCGCTGCGGTCGGTTATTTCAGCAGCGAAGTCAGCGCCACTCGGGAGAAATCTCGCAGCGGCGACTTTGTCGATCTAACGATCACCTTAGGGGATCCAACACGCATTAGTAAGGTCATTCTTCGCATTGAGGGCGACGCCCAGCTCGATGCGCAATTCATGGGCCGGCTCGGCGGCATGCCGCTGCGTACCAATGCCGTGTTTCTATCATCTGACTATGAGTCGGCCAAATCCCGCCTGCTCGACATCGCGCAGGATCTGGGGTATTTCGATTTCGACTACTCCACCGCCGAGGTACGGATCAGTCGAAAAAATCTCACCGCCGAGATTAATCTGGTGGGGGTTAGTGGTCCTCGCTTTACTTTCGGTGCCATCCGCTACGATCAAAACGCGTTCACTACCGAGTTCCT
>CALFBL010000306.1 GCA_937951695.1 uncultured Granulosicoccaceae bacterium
GAACATCACGGTAAACATGCTCATGGGAATGTCCAGTGCACGCAGGATGATGCCAGAGTAGAAATCCACGTTCGGGTACAGCTTTCGTTCGACAAAATAATCGTCCGCAAGCGTTGCTTTTTCCAGTTCCATGGCCAGTTCAAACAGTGGCTGATCGCCGCCCAGTTCATCGAGCAGGTCGTGGCACATTTTCTGGATCAGCTTGGCCCGTGGATCGAAGTTCTTGTACACCCGATGCCCAAACCCCATTAAACGGAAAGGATCGTTTTTATCCTTGGCCCGAGCAATGGTTCTCTCGATGGTTTCACCGCTGTGCAGAATGTCATCAAGCATGTTCATGACGGCCTCGTTGGCACCACCATGAGCAGGGCCCCATAGGCTCGCCACACCGGCGGCGATCGAGGCAAACGGATTGGCACCCGAGCTGCCGGCCAGGCGAACCGTGGAGGTACTGGCGTTTTGCTCATGATCCGCGTGCAGGATCAAGATTAGTTCCAGCGCCTTCACAGCGGTCTGGTTAGGAGAGAAGGGCTCAGGGGGAACCGCAAACATCATCTGCGTGAAATTCTCCACATAAGACAATTCATTTTTGGGATACATGAATGGCTGTCCCAGTGAATGCTTATGGATGTAGGAGGCAATGGTGGGCATTTTTGCGATCAGGCGGTGTGCAGAGATTTCCCTGTGTTCAGGGTTATTGATGTCCAGAGAGTCGTGATAGAACGATGACAACCCGCCAACAGTACCCACCAGCATGGCCATCGGATGGGCGTCGTAGCGAAAGCCGGCAATAAACTTGCGGACGTTCTCATGCACCATCGTATGCAGTGTGATGATGTTCTTGAATTCTTCTAGCTTCTCGGCGCCGGGCAATTCGCCGTATATTAGTAGGTAGCACACTTCCAGATAGGTGCTGTGCTGTGCCAATTGCTCGATTGGGTAACCGCGGTAAAGCAAGATGCCCTCGCTACCATCGATGAAGGTAATCGCGCTTTTGCAACTGGCAGTGGTGGCAAAACCAGGATCGTAGGTGAACATACCGGTCGTTTTGGTCATGCTACGCACATCAACGCAGTCGGGTCCGTGGGTGCCCGTCAGAATGGGTAGATCGGCGGCTAAGCCGGTGTCGGAAGTGATTTTTGCAGTGCGGTCAGACATTTGAATCTCCGTGGTTTTCCTTTATCGGGGGTATTCCCCGCTGCTGGCAGCGTACTGGTCCAGATTCTGGCCGCTGCCAGCAACTTTACGATCCTAATTACTGGGCTTCATTCTATTCCAAATCGAAACAAAGATTAACTCTTCGGTGGCAGTTCCTGTGGCGTGGGTGGATGCGGAAACAGAACTGTGTCTAATTGTTACCTCCAAATTTGAATTGCGTGCGTCGGCAACCCACAGATTTGCCCATATGCCGGCTAATGGGGGTTCATGAGGCATGCGATTTGTCGTTAACTGTTTTGCAGGTGCTAGCGACGCACTGGCTAGTAAGAGTACGGATGGAGGATGCCCGCTCAGCTAACATTGTCGCCAAAAAAATTCCGCGTCAGACGGAAATAATCATAAAGACAATCCATTGGTTGAGCAAAAACTGGATTATTCTCGAGCGGAAAGAGGGTAGTGTTACCACCTTCTTTCCGCTGATCTTGCTTGTATCCACGATTTCACGGCGTGGTCGTCATTTTGTGGTCTATGCTCTAACGATGACTGATCGCCGCGGATTCCTGACTCGCTCCATGGCCTTGGGGCTATTGGCCTCAGGCTGCAGCGTCAACTCTTGGAATAATCGAGGTCCAGGTGCCGCGGCGAACTCGGTGGCTGTGCTCGGTGTGGTGCAGAGCCAAGGGGTGGACATCGCTGTCAATACGGCCCGTCTTGCAGCAGATCTGCAGGGCATTCTGCGCGACGAGCATAATTACGCCGTCATGCCTGTTGCCGAAGTTCGCAATGCACTGGGTCAGGCTCAGTACGAGACCTTACTCCGGCGAGTCGCTGTGTTCGGTACGCTCGAAGCAGACGATGTACGTATTCTCACACTGGCTCGATTACCCACCTCAACCGCTGTCATACTGGTCATCACCGACGATGACGTGCGACAACTGGACAAGGAGCGGGTAGAGATTCGTGATAACAACGATGAAGTCCTGCTGGATCGGGATCACGTCATATTATCGACGGCGCGCATCGTGAGTCTGACCGCCACAGTGATGGACACGAAATCGGGTCGTGTGCGCATGCACAACGAGTTTACCCAAGAATCCATTGAGCGGCGGCGCTACCTTGAGTACAACGGGTCAAGTTTCACCGGCACTGTTGCAGCGCGCCTGGCAAATACGGTCGCCAATGGTGTGCGCCAGCCCGATTGGCCTGATCCACCTCTTCTGCATCAGAGCTTCTATGCACTGCTGGAGGACGTGGCCGATGAGCTTCCGGTTAACTGACGGCCCATCAAGCGGGTATAATCGGTATCGCACCCGCCTTTGGTTATAGATTGATTCACTGGGCGGACGTCAGTGCCAGACGTGCCCCGTTATTAGAATTACCCGGTGACTAGTGGGCAAGGATTTGACTTAGGAAGAGCTGAGTTCTTTCGGACTGAGGGTTGTTGAAGAACTCTTCGGGCACATTTTCTTCGATGATCTGACCTTCATCCATAAAGATCACGCGATCCGCTACGGTTTTAGCAAAGCCCATTTCGTGCGTGACACATATCATGGTCATGCCTTCTTGGGCTAGTTCGATCATCACGTCAAGCACTTCCTTGATCATTTCAGGGTCTAGCGCTGACGTGGGCTCATCAAACAGCATCACTTTTGGGCTCATACACAATGAGCGAGCAATGGCCACACGCTGCTGTTGACCGCCGGAGAGCTGGCCAGGATACTTTCCAGCCTGTTCCGGGATTTTTACCCGTTCCAGATACTTCATGGCGATCGCCTCAGCTTCGGCCTTGGGTTGCTTGCGCACCCATATGGGTGCAAGTGTACAGTTCTCCAGTACCGTCAAGTGTGGAAACAGGTTGAAGTGTTGAAAAACCATACCCACTTCTCGGCGAACGGCCTCTATGTTTTTAAGATCGTTGGTCAGTTCAGTGCCGTTGACGATGATGTCGCCTTGTTGATGCTCTTCAAGACGGTTGATGCAGCGAATCATGGTGGATTTGCCAGACCCAGACGGGCCACAGACGACAATTCGTTCGCCACTTTTAACATCCAGATTAATGTCACGTAGCACGTGAAACTCACCGTACCATTTGTGCATTTGTCGAAGTTCAATGGTGGATTCACCCAGTGCGCGTTCGGTCGAACTCACAGTGTTTGCAGACTCGTTCATAGGGTTCGCCTTATCGTTTGTGACCGGTATGGAGTTTGTTTTCCAGATACAGCGAGTATCGCGACATGCCGTAACAGGAAACGAAAAAGAACAGAGCAACGAATAAATACACTTCGTTAGTCAGGCCATTCCATTCTGTACTTGAAAGTGAGGCTCGGCCTATTCCCAAAGGATCGAGTAATCCGATGACAATAACCAGAACCGAATCTTTGTACAGTCCGATGAACGTGTTAACGATTGAGGGAATGGAAATTTTTAATGCCTGGGGTAACACGATCAAGCGCATTGCAGGCCCGTATTTGAGACCCAATGCATCGGCGGCTTCGGTCTGCCCTTTGGGTAATGCCTGTAGCCCTCCACGCACAACCTCAGCCATGTAAGCCGAGGCAAACAAGGTGACCATGATTAAAACTCGGACCAACAAATTAAACGTAGTGCCAGGCGGAAGAAAGAAGCTGAGCATGGTGGAGGCTACAAATAACAAAGTGATTAACGGCACGCCGCGAATGAACTCGATGAACACCACACAGGAATATTTAATGATAGGTAAGTTCGATTGCCTACCCAGCGCGAGCAAGACACCCAATGGCAGTGAGAAGGCAATCCCGGTCACGCCGATTATCAGTGTCAGCATGAAGCCGCCGAACAAATCGGTGGAGACCGTTTTCAAGTTCAATTGGGTGAATTGATTAAGGTCGACAAGTTGCGTTGCGTGGATGTCTGTGAACGGTACGCCAATGCCACCGAAAAATGCGTATTTAGCCAGCACCGCAACCACTAGGGCAAGAACCATCATAAAAGCCGAAGAGAAACCGCGGTACAGCAGCAGTAAAACCACAGCCGTGCATGCCAGGACAACCATCAATTTCACACCATTCCCACCCAAAAGCAGAAACGCTGCGATAAAGGGGAAGAAGACGGCGAACACCATCAACGGTTTACGCAAAGGGCACTTTTCCCAAAGCAAAGCGACCGCGGATATAACCAGGAAAAGAAACGAGAGGTCGACGCGCCAGCGTTCTTCTGCGGGGTAAAAACCATAGGTAAACAGCGGTAGGCGCTCACTGATGAATGCCCAACACGCCCCACCGGCTTTGGCTCTGCATTCATTTCGATCGCTGCCTGTGAACGCTGCATCTAACAGACTCCACTCAAGCAGGCCGGGCAGCATCTTGTACAGAAAGTAGATCGCGAGAATCGACAGTACGATATTGGTGGGCGAGGAGAATAGATTCTGCTGCAGCCACAAGCCTGCGCCTTTGGTTTTGAAAGGCGGCGGCATTTCCGGGTGTTCGCCAGGAGCGTATTGCTTTTTGGGAATCATCTCTTCCATGCTTTAGCGCTCCACCAAGGCAATGCGTTTGTTGTAGTAATTCATGATCCCACTGATGGTTAGAGAGATGATCAGATAGATCGCCATGACGAGGATCATGCACTCCATCGCACGTCCGGTCTGATTCAGTGATATCCCTCCGATCGTCGCTGTCACATCCATGTACCCGATTGCGATGGCCAGAGACGAGTTCTTGGCGAGGTTTAAATATTGACTGGATAGGGGCGGCACGATAACGCGCAGCGCCTGTGGGATAACCACCAGATTTAAGGTGCGGTTGCGCGGTAGGCCCAGCGCCATGCTGGCTTCGGTTTGTCCGTGATCAATCGCAAGGATTCCAGCGCGAACGTTTTCAGCGATAAAGGCAGCTGTGTACAGCGACAAAGCGAGCCACAGGGCCAGAAACTCGGGACGGATAACCGCGCCACCTTGAAAGTTAAACCCTTTTAACGTGGGATATTCCCAGTTTATGGGATGACCCGTAGCGATAAAAGCAATGACAGGCAAACCAATGATGGCAAGCACGGATACCCAGAAAACGGGTAGTTGGGTGCCAGTGCGTGCTTGCAGAGATCGCGCGAAGCGTCTGAACAACCAGGCGAATACGATAGCGCCGATAAAAGCTGCCAGAACGAATTTGAACATCGGCAAGAATTCAGGACTAGGCATGAATAAGCCGCGATTGGAGATGAACGCTGTGTCGGACAGCAGGTTCCACGCCTCTTTTGTTCGTGGCAATGAGTGAACGATGATGCCGTGAATCAGCAAGATGTGTAAAAGAACCGGTACGTTGCGAACATACTCTATATAAACGTAGGCCAATTTGTTAACCAGCCAGTTTTTCGATAAACGCAACACACCCAAGGTAAAGCCGAGAATGGTTGACAGGATGATTCCCGCTACCGCAACCAACAACGTGTTAATAATGCCTACCCACATCGCTTGGAGATGCGAAGACCTTGACGAGTAAGGAATCAGATGCTGATTGATGTCGTAGCTCGCCGGTTGTTCGAGAAAAGCGAAACTAAAGCCTCTGCCCTGAGCTTCCAGGTTGATAACAGCGTTCAACACCATCGAACCGAAAAACCAAATCAGGACAATAGTGGCGAGAATCTGAACGACGATGGACCGATTGTTTTTGTCGTACCAGAGCTTTGCGAATAGGGAAGGCTGTGCGGTGCTGGCAGTTGCACTCATCGGCAATGTCCTGGGGGAAATAAGGGACCCAAAATAATAAAATAAGGGGCACTCGTGTGCCCCTTATTTTTTACCACAACCGCGGTATTAGCGAATGGGAGCAGCGTAAAGGATGCCGCCGTCTGACCACTGTGCGTTCAGACCACGCTCAATGCCCAGAGCGGTTTCGGGACCGATGTTTTTGTCAAAGATTTCACCGTAGTTGCCGCCAGCTGCGATTGCACGCATGGCCCACTGCTTATCCAGACCGATCATCGCGCCGAAATCACCTTCCAGGCCGAGCAGACGGTTAACATTGGGGTTGTCGCCTGCAGCGGCACCCATCTCTTCAACGTTTTCTGACGTGATGCCCATCTCTTCAGCCGCGATTAACGCCAATACGGTCCACTTAGCAATGTCAAACCAAAGATCGTCACCGTGGCGAACCGCGCCAGCCAGTGGTTCTTTTGAGATGATTTCTGGCAAAACCATGTGCTCATCGGGGTTCTCAAAGGCTGCACGCGTAGCCGCTAAACCAGAAGCATCGGTGGTGTAGACATCACAGCGCCCTGCGAGGTAGTTAGGCCGTGCTTCTTCGTTGGTCTCAATCGGTACAGGCTCATAGGAGATGCCGTTGGTGCGAAAGTAATCGGCCAGATTCAATTCGGTGGTTGTACCTGTCTGGATGCAGATAGACGCACCGTCGAGGTCTTTCGCAGACGATACGCCAAGCGCCTTAGGCACCATAAAGCCCTGACCATCGTAATAGTTGACTGGCAGGAACGATAACTTAAGATCAGCGTCGCGACTCATGGTTTCAGTCGTGTTTCGGAACAGGATGTCGCCTTCGCCAGAGCTCAGCAGCGTGAAACGGGTTTTACCGGTTGAAGGGATGAATTTTACCTTGCTACCGTCGCCTAGAACTGCAGCGGCTACTGCGCGGCAAAAATCAACGTCGAAGCCCTGCCACTGGCCATCAGCATCAGGTGCTGCGAAGCCAACGAGGCCAGTTGTCACAACGCAGTTGAGTTCACCGCGTGCTTTTACATCTTCGAGGGTGTCAGCTTGGGCGGTAGTTGCCATAGCTGTCAGTGCGACTGTTGCCGCGAGTAAAGTCTTCTTCATGGATTCTCCAGGAGCTTATTGCTTCTTGTAAGTGATTAGTTTGCGAGGCTAACGTAACCTGCGAACTCCGCAATAATACCTCATGCAAATGAATCAAAACAGTATTTGAGCCCTACAGACATCACATTTATTCGCTTTAGCGGGACGCGTGCCGCTGTGAGCACCGTTTCAGGACGTCTGCAGAACCAAATTGCACAACGGTCGTTCAGGGTGTGCTTTTGAGCTGTTTTGCATTTGTTTGGGAAGTCAATGCTGTTAGCTAAAACGATTGTGTCGAGTGCGCATTGATCCTGAGAACGGGTTGACACTCTTTTAATATTTTACTATCATAGTCGGCTTGCCTGAGGAGGGGTTCCCGAGCGGTCAAAGGGGGCAGACTGTAAATCTGCTGGCTACGCCTTCGGAGGTTCGAATCCTCCTCCCTCCACCAAATGGCAATAAACAGATACGACTCGGCGGGTGTAGTTCAATGGTAGAACCTCAGCCTTCCAAGCTGATGATGTGGGTTCGATCCCCATCACCCGCTCCAAAGATCGGATCGACGGTTCATAAAAGTGCCCATGTAGCTCAGTCGGTAGAGCACTTCCTTGGTAAGGAAGAGGTCACCGGTTCAAATCCGGTTATGAGCTCCAAACGCTTAGTAATACGTTGTAATAGATTAAAAGTAGTTCCCCGCAAACACATATATTATTGGCTTAACAACTATCCCGGTAGAGGCAGCGCCTGATGTCTAAGGAAAAATTTGAACGTAATAAACCGCACGTAAACGTAGGCACGATTGGCCACGTTGACCACGGTAAGACTACATTAACAGCGGCTTTGACAATCTGTCAGGCAGAAGCGATGGGTGGTGAGGCAAAAGCCTACGACCAGATC
>CALFBL010000307.1 GCA_937951695.1 uncultured Granulosicoccaceae bacterium
CGAACGATCCGATCCATATCGCAAGGGTGTAACCCGATACTGGGTTCATCCAGCACAAACAGTGTGTTGACCAGCGAGGTGCCTAAAGCTGTGGTCAGATTGATGCGCTGCACTTCACCGCCAGACAGAGTGCGCGATTGCCGATCCAGTGTCAGATACCCCAAGCCCACATCGTTCAAGTAACGTAAGCGCGAGCGCATTTCGGACAGCACCAGAGCAGTGGCTTCATCGGCATCGGAAGACACCACATCATCGACGAATCTTTGCAGCGATGACAGAGGCAAGCGCATCATGTCGACAATGTTTAAACCGGGTTGTGCCTGACGAGCTCGCGCCTTTATGGTTGAATTCTTTGGGTAAAAGCGCTCTTTCGCTGGCATAACGTTAGCGGATTGTTCAGTCGAACCCACCCGCCAATTCAACGATTCCGGTTTCAAGCGCGCACCATCACACGAGTTGCACGGCTCGTAACTGCGGTACTTGGATAAAAACACCCGCACGTGCATCTTGTAGGCTTTGCGTTCGAGGTAGGCGAAAAAACCGTCAACGCCGTACCAATGATCTTTGCTGCGTTTACCGCGCCGCGGCTTGCCGCCATCGCCGTGTAGCACCCAGTGTTGATCTTCTGCTGACAGTTGTGCCCAGGGCGTCTGCACTGGTATGGCTTGCGCTTTGGCTTCGCGCAGCAGATCCTTTTGGCAGATTTTATTGGATTCAGTTTGGAAGGGTTTTACCGCACCTTCGCTTAGTGTTTTGCTGTGATCGGGAATCACCAAACGGTGATCGATTCCCATGACTCGACCAAAACCTTTGCACGCTTCGCAAGCGCCAATGGGTGAATTAAACGAGAAGCTGCTGGGGGTGGGTTCGCGGTAGCGGATGTTGCAGCTCTCGCACTGCAGCGCCACCGAATAAGTGGTGGGTTTACCGAGCGTTTTCTTATCATCGATAGGATAAATGCGCACCTTGCCCTGGCCGAAGCGCAGTGCGGTTTCTATCGCTTCGGTGAATCGGCCCAGGTTCTCGTCATCGATGCGCAAGCGATCCTGAATGACTTCGATCAATGTCTTGGATTGTTTATGCGTTCGCGTATAGCCTTGACGCGCTAGCCAATCGCTGATCTCGTCGTGAGAGAAATTATCCGGTACCGGTACATCAAACGTCACCATCGCGCGATTAGCAGAGGCCTCCAGCCAGCTACTGCCTATGTTCTCCGGCGTATCACGGCTGACCGAACTGCCGCAGCCACCACAGTACAAACTGGAGGTGCGTGCAAACAGCAGCTTGATGTGATCGTTCAGCTCGGTCATGGTGCCAACCGTTGAACGCGATGTGCGCACTGGATTGGTTTGGTCAATGGCGATTGCCGGCGGTATACCCTCGATGCTGTCCACGCTGGGCTTGTCCATACGATCAAGAAACTGGCGGGCGTAGGGAGAGAAGGTTTCGACGTAGCGGCGCTGGCCCTCGGCATACACCGTATCGAAGGCCAGGGTGGATTTCCCCGATCCACTAACGCCTGTCACCACGATCAATTCACCGTGTGGCAGCGTCAGATCGAGGTTCTTCAGGTTGTTCTGGTGGGCGTTTTTTATAACGATGTTCTTACTCATAACGGCTATGTTACGCGCATCACTAGCTGGGAGTTCATAAGGGTTCTGACCAAACAACGGGTGGACGTGCTTTACGCTTCGCCGTATACAGTAGAGTGGCATCAAGAGCAGGAGCAAGGCGTGACGATTCAGAATCAGTGCTTCGAAAAAGACGGCTATTTAATTCGCCGGGGCTTGGTGGATGATGCGGCGTCAAAGCAGCTGGTGGCTCTGATTGACCGGTCGTTGAATCCCGCCTTAGCGCCGGTCGAGTTCGAGGCGGATGTGCATTACCCTGGCGCACCCAGCTCTCGGGTTGCCCCCGGTGGTAACACCCCCCGGCGGTTGCTACACGCCTACAGTCGAGATGATCAGTTTCAGGCCATCGGTCGCCATCCACAAGTGGTCGCTACCCTGCAGGGGCTCATGCGTACCGATGAGCTGCTGCTGTCGCAGAATCACCACAATTGTGTGATGACGAAACACCCGGGTTTCTCCAGCGTGACCAGTTGGCACCAGGACATCCGCTACTGGCGTTTTGATCGCCCCGAGCTGATCAGCGTCTGGTTGGCACTGGGTTCTGAAAATCAGGCCAATGGGTGCTTGTTGGTGTTGCCGGGTTCCCATCGATGGGACCTGGATCCCGGACGCTTTGATGCCTCGTTGTTCCTACGCACCGATTTACCAGAGAATGAGGTGCTTCTGGCCAAAGCCGTTCCGGTGGAGCTCGAGCGTGGAGATATTTTGTTCTTCCACTCCAGAACCCTGCACGCGGCTGGCCAAAATCAGTCAGACACGGTGAAACGAACCCTGGTGTACACCTATCGGGCTGCCGACAATCAGCCGATCCCCGAGACCCGCTCTTCGGTGTTTGACGACATCCCGGTCAGCTAGCCGAGCACGTCGCGGCCGATGGGTTCACGCTTGGCGCCAAGGTATTTGTCGCCTTGGTAAACGACTTGGTGGGTCTGGGTGGTAAATTTGGCCCCATGACTATCAATAGCGATATGCCCGACACCACCGTATCCGTTCGCCAGGCACTGGGCATAGACAGTGACCTCAGAGTGCCTGCCTTCAGTGAACGCAGCGAACACGTTCCTGCCGTTGATGAGGCTTACCGATTCGATCGCGATGTCACTCTGGCGATTCTGGCCGGGTTTAGCCAGAATCGGCGAGTGCTGGTGCAGGGCTATCACGGCACCGGCAAATCGACCCACATCGAGCAGGTGGCGGCGCGGCTGAACTGGCCATGCGTTCGGGTGAATCTGGACGGTCACATTTCGCGGCTGGACTTAGTTGGGCGCGACGCCATCGTGATCAAGGACGGCTCACAGGTGACCGAGTTTCAGGAGGGCATCTTGCCATGGGCGCTGCAACGTCCAGTGGCATTGATATTTGATGAATTTGACGCCGGCCGACCCGATGTGATGTTTGTCATTCAGCGCATTCTGGAACGCGATGGCAAATTCACCTTGCTGGATCAGAATCGGGTCATCACCCCAAACGCCTCGTTCCGTTTGTTCGCCACCGCCAACACCATTGGTCTTGGCAACCTCAATGGGCTTTATCACGGCACGCAGGTGCTGAATCAGGCACAGATCGATCGCTGGAATATCGTTTCACGATTGAATTATCTGGCCGCCGAAGCGGAATGCGGCATCGTTAACGCTCGCGTTCCTGCCATGACAGAACGTGCGCACGGTGAGGCGCTGGTGAAATCGATGGTCGCTCTTGCAAAGCTCACCCGCGATGGGTTTATCGCAGGGGATGTCTCTACGGTGATGTCGCCGCGTACTGTCATTACTTGGGCGGAGAACTTGTCGATATTTGATGATGTTCAAAAATCGTTTGAATTGAGTTACCTGAACAAATGCGACGAGGCTGAGCACTCCATTGTTGCCGAATACTATCAACGCGCTATGGGCGAGGAACTGACCGGTTCCATTGCCCATGATGTGTCGTAGCTCGCGCAGTGGAGAACAGCGCCGTGTGTCGTAGCGTGTATCGTGTCCGGTAGTACAAAGGATTTGGCGCGAACCCGTCAGCTAGAGCGTCATGGGGCTGCCGCCTTGCGTGCACTCAGTGGTGAACCGGACGCTGAGTATCGCGCCAGTCGTCTAAGAATCAGGCACATAGCGCAAGGGTTTGCGTCCCCGCATCTGGCTATGGGGTTTGCGCAATCCTCGCTATCGGGCAGTCGCGGTATTGCCGATTCCTTGGCTTTGCGTCTGCGCTACAGCGACCGTGTCTTGCACCTACAGCTTGCTCCAAATGATCCAATCGCACGGATTTTCTTCGATATCTTCGAACAACTACGCTGCGAATCTTTAGCCGATGAATCTTTACGCGGTATTCAAAAAAACCTCGATGCTGCCTTTGTGCAATGGTGCAGCGCTGTGCACGGTGGCGCTATGGCAGACAGCGCCTTGGGCATTCTTTTATACAGCGTGGTGCATATGGTGCGTTCTCGTTTGGTATCCACCATCGAGGATGAGACCGCGGAAGCGATGATCGAGGCGACGCGGGCCAATCTTTCGAACATCATCGGTCATGAGCTCTACGCGTTTAAAAAACACCGCGAAGATCAGAGCGCTTTTGCCGTGCAGGCTGTCTCGATGGCGCAGAAGCTCGCTGACATGGTCGACGATGGCGCTGATGATGCCGACGATGTTGAATCGGTCAAAGATCGCCATTCGATCATTCTGCCCCCAGATTGGGACGGCGACGGGTT
>CALFBL010000308.1 GCA_937951695.1 uncultured Granulosicoccaceae bacterium
ACCGGCGAGAATGTTACCGCCAACCTTCGCACCATTGCCTCGATGCCGCTGAGCTTAAGGGGTGACAACATCCCTGGCGTACTGGAGGTGCGCGGTGAAGTGTTTATGACCAAAGCGGCCTTTGCCGACAACAATAAACGGCTGGCTGCTGCAGGGCAAAAGCTGTTCGTCAATCCTCGAAACGCTGCTGCGGGTGGGTTGCGGCAGCTGGATTCGAAGAAAACGGCGATGCGCAAACTCTCTATCTATTGCTATTCCTTAGGCGAGGTTGATGGGGCGGATTTGCCGTCGACACAATTCGATTTACTCAGCTGGCTGCAGAGCCTTGGTTTTCCCACCAACCCTGAAACCGAGCGTTGTCCCGGGCACGAAGCCTGTTTTGCCTACTACGAGGCGCTGGCCAAAAAACGCCCTTCGCTGACGTACGACATTGATGGCGTGGTGTTCAAGGTGGACGACTTGCGTTCGCAACGCGAACTCGGTCAACGATCGCGCGCACCACGCTGGGCGATCGCGCAAAAATTTCCCGCCGAAGAGGTCAGTACGAGACTGTTAGAGATTGACTGGCAGGTGGGACGCACGGGCGCCATAACGCCTGTGGCGAGGTTGGAGCCGGTGTTCGTTGGTGGGGTAACCGTCACCAACGCAACGCTGCACAATATCGATGAGATTGAACGAAAAGATGTACGTGCTGGAGATACGGTCATCGTGCGGCGCGCAGGAGATGTCATACCCGAGGTCGCTCGCGTGGTGCTCGAGCTGCGAGAAAAAGGCGCAAAAAAAGTGTCCCTGCCTGCGCGGTGTCCGGTGTGTTCGTCAGCTGTGGTGCGGGCGGAGCGGGACGTGGTGGCGCGCTGCAGCGGCGGGATGTTATGCGGTGCACAGTTGCGTGAGGGCATCAAACACTTTGCCTCCCGTCGGGCCATGGACATCGATGGTTTAGGAGACAAATTGGTCGAGCAGTTGGCCGATGCAGGATTACTGCGCACCTACGCGGATGTCTTTTCGTTATCGGTTGAGCAAGTGGCCGAACTGCCGCGGCTGGCTGAGAAGTCCGCACAAAACCTGATCAACGCCATTGACACCTCGCGCCGCACAACCCTTGCCCGGTTTCTGTTCGCGTTGGGTATTCGTGAAGTGGGTGAGACCACAGCGGCGTCACTAGCGGCGCATTTTAAAACGCTGGAGGCGTTGATGGGTGCGAGTGCGCAAGAGCTCATCGCGGTCGCCGATGTCGGTCCGGTAGCCGCTGGCAGTTTGCAGGCGTTTTTTGCTAACGCGGATAACGTTGCGGTGGTTCAGTCAATGATCGATGCTGGAGTGCAATTCCCAGCGCCCGATGTCGGCGGTGCTGACGCAGACGAGATCGAGCAGACACTGCAGGGACACTCATATGTGCTAACCGGTACTCTCGCGGAGATGACACGCGACGAGGCGAAAACTCTGTTGCAACAGCTTGGCGCCAAAGTCAGCGGCAGCGTATCGAAAAAAACCACTGCCCTAATTGCGGGCGAGAAAGCGGGCTCAAAATTGACCAAAGCCGAAAATCTCGGGGTGCCGGTGTTAGATGATGATGGGCTTCGGGCATTGCTGGGATCCCTAATGCCCGATAACCCCTGAGTGCTTTACTGCTACGTACTTTTCACCGTCGATGATTGGCGTGTTATTCTAGTGGGCTAATCCTCGCTTAAAAATCTAACGATTCATGACTACTGCCATTGCCATTCACGGCGCTGCTGGCCGCATGGGCCGGCAACTGCTGCAAGCCGTGGCGGAAAGTTCGTCCGCGCAGCTCACTGACGCGTTCGAAGTGGTCGGCAGTGCTTGCATCGGACAAGACGCGAGCTTGCTCGCAGGCGGTTCACCCTTCGATGTAAAGGTCGTTGATCAGGTTGAACCGTCGGCCCAGGCGTTTGATGTGGTGGTGGATTTTACGGTTCCCGGGGCCACTCTGGGTTTGTTGGATGCCTTAGCGGATTCATCCAAAGCGATCGTGATCGGCACCACAGGCTTTGACGAGGCAGGTCTTGCCGCGTTGAAACAACATGCGAAGCAGCGCCCGATCGTATTCGCCTCTAATTACAGCGTCGGCCTCACCGTCTCGTTAAAGCTGTTGGCCGACGCTGCCACAGCGCTCGGCGACGACTACGACATTGAGATTATGGAAAGCCATCACCGACACAAGATCGATGCCCCATCGGGCACCGCCCTGAGCATGGGGCAGGCGGTGGCCGACGCTTTGGGACGCGACTTGAAAACTGATGCGCTCTACGGTCGCGAGGGAATCACCGGGGCGCGGGACAGGAAAACCATCGGCTTTGCTACAGTCCGTGCTGGGGACATCATCGGCGATCATACGGTGCTGTTCGCCGGCAATGGCGAGCGCCTGGAAATTACCCACAAAGCGGTGGATCGTATGACCTTCGCCCGCGGTGCGATACGAGCGGCTTGCTGGCTAAAAGGGCAGGAGCCTGGATTGTACGATATGTCGCACGTACTCGGGCTGAAGTAATCGTTGGCGCATCGAACGCAGAGAATAATGTCATGACATTCGCGGTAGTGTTCCCTGGGCAAGGGTCGCAGAAAACCGGCATGCTCAAAGAGCTGTCCGATCAACACCCCATGGTGCAAACGGTGTTTGCCGAAGCCAGTGAGGTGTTTGGCAAGGATCTTTGGGCTTTGGCTCAAGCCGGTCCGGACGAAGCGCTGGGCGAAACGCGTGTCACTCAACCGCTGATGTTCACCGCTGCCGTGGCGGTGTGGCGGGTGATGCAGCAAGCGGGGTTTGCTGACCCTGCGGCAGTCGCCGGGCACAGCTTGGGAGAATTTGCCGCTCACGTGGCCGCTGAGGTCTTGTCGTTTAGTGATGGTTGTCAGCTGGTTAAAGCACGCGCAGACTTTATGGCAGCCGCGGTGCGAGACGGGGAAGGCGGTATGGCGGCGCTTATCGGTATGGACGATACGGACGCGATTGAACTGTGCGAAAGCCTCATAGGAGAACGAATCGTTGAGGCGGTTAACTTCAACGCACCTGGCCAAGTGGCGATTTCCGGGCACATGGATGCGGTGGAAAACGCCGCGGCAGAGGCAAAATCGCGCGGCGCCCGCAAGGCTGTCATTCTGCCCGTCAGTGTGCCTAATCACAGTTCTCTGATGCGCGACGCCGGTGACAAGCTGGCGCTCGTGATGGATACCCTGACATTTAATGCTCCGCGTTTTCCGGTGGTGCAAAACGCGGAGGCGAAGCCACCCGCGAATGTTGGTGCCTTGGTTGCCAGTTTGAAACAACATGTGTACAGCCCAGTGCAATGGACACGCTCGGTTGAATGTTTGCGTGATCAATTTGGGGTTACCACACTCATTGAAGCGGGGCCCGGGAAAGTACTGACCGGTTTATCCAAACGCATTGATCGTGGCCTGCCGTGTTGGTGTATTGACACAGCTAACGCTCTAACCGATGCCCTGAACGCCGTAGGTCCAGCAGGAGAAAACGCGTGAGCGAGACAAACAACGCCATCGTACTTGTCACTGGTGCGAGCCGTGGTATCGGGGCCGCCATAGCCGATGGGTTTATCGACAGTGGTGCTACGGTTATTGGTACGGCCACGACCGATGCTGGTGCAGGCAACATTACTGACCGGTTCGCGTCGCTGGGTGGCCGCGGTAAGGGCATGGTGCTAAACGTAACCGACGCCGCTGGGTGTGAGGCCATTTTAAGATCAATCACGGAAGAATTTGGCGCTGTGACTGTATTGGTTAACAACGCAGGGATCACGCGCGACACTTTGGTGATGCGTATGAAAGAGGACGATTGGGATGCGGTCATAGCAACCAACCTTACCAGCGTATGGCGATTGTCCAAGCTTGCGATCAAGCCGATGATGAAGGCGCGCTCTGGACGCATCATCAACATCTCATCGGTGGTGGGTCATACCGGTAATGCCGGTCAGGTGAATTACGCCGCGGCCAAGGCAGGTTTATCGGGCATGACAAAATCGATGGCGATTGAATTGGGTTCGCGCGGTATTACAGTGAACTCGATTGCGCCTGGGTTCATCCAGTCGGATATGACCAATGAGCTCACCGATGAGCAGAAAAATTCCCTGATGGGTTCTATCGCATTGGGCCGTTTTGGAAGCCCGGAAGACGTTGCCCATGCCACTAGATTCCTCGCTGGTGAGCATGCGTCTTATATTACTGGCCAGACCTTGCACGTCAATGGCGGCATGTACATGGGATAGTACGGTCGCGAAAAATGTGGCTGAGAAGCGACATAACACGGCAAGCGTCTTGAAGTTGGTCCGGTTTGCCCGCACATTTTGTATAACTATTGAACAGTCAGTCCACGATTTTTGTGAGACAGGCGCCCACGAGGGAACTGGCGGCGATTTAGGCGTAGCGCGCTGACGGCGGTTTCACTACAATGACTACGCGGAAATTGAATCCGCTGAATATCCGGAGTTTATCTACGATGAGCAGTATCGACGAACGCGTCAAAAAGATTGTTGTCGAACAGTTAGGTGTAAAAGACGACGAAGTTACCAATACAGCGTCTTTTGTGGAAGACCTTGGCGCTGACTCTCTCGATACGGTCGAGCTGGTCATGGCCTTGGAAGAGGAATTTGAGTGTGAAATTCCGGACGAAGAAGCTGAGAAAATTACCACAGTGCAGCAAGCGGTAGATTACGTAAATGCGCATTTAGAGGCGTAACCCCTCTCATAAATGAGTAAAGCAAACCGGCGCATCAGCGTCGGTTTGTCGTTTGGCTCGGTTAAATAACTAGAAGCTTTACTGGAATGCGATGAGCATCGCTGTGCGAGAAAAACATGTCCGCTAGAAGACGCGTGGTTGTAACAGGCTTGGGGTTGGTGACTCCTGTCGGGAACAATGTACCCAGCTCGTGGGACTCTGTTCTGGCGGGAACCTCGGGCGCGCAGACGATCGACTTCTTTGACGTCACACCGTACGCCACTAAGTTCAGTGCCTCGGTGAAGAATTTTGATCCACTCGAGCACTTTGATAAAAAAGATGTGCGCAAGATGGATACGTTTGTGCACTTTGGCATCATCGCAGCCGACGAAGCCATTGCCGACGCGGGTCTGGACGATGCTGACGGCATCGATCTGGATCGAGTCGGCGTTGCCAGTGGATCTGGCATTGGCGGTTTACCCAACATTGAAGTGCAGCATTCGGCCTTGCTGAACGGTGGGCCGCGTAAGGTCTCTCCGTTCTTTGTGCCTTCCACCATCATCAACATGATCAGCGGCAACATCTCGATTCGTCGCGGATTTAAAGGCCCCAACATCTGCATCGTTACGGCCTGTTCCAGCGGCACTCACAATATTGGCGATGCGGCGCGTTACATTGAATACGGTGACGCCGACATCATGATCGCCGGAGGGGCCGAGATGGCAACCTGCCCGCTAGGGCTCTCAGGTTTTGGTGCCTCTCGTGCGCTGTCCAAGCGTAACGATGATCCAGCCGCAGCCTCACGCCCCTGGGATAAAGATCGCGACGGTTTTGTGTTAGGTGACGGCGCTGGGATGATGGTGTTGGAAGAGTACGAACACGCCAAAGCCCGGGGTGCAAAGATCTACTGTGAAGTCGCAGGCTATGGCATGTCGGGTGACTCGTATCACATGACTCTGCCATCCGAAGGTGGCGATGGCGCTGCTCGGTGTATGAAGGCTGCGCTGAAAAACGCCAAGCTCGATGTGTCTGACATCGGTTATATCAATGCCCATGGCACTTCCACCCCGTCTGGGGATCTGGCCGAGACGCAAGCGGTGAAAACCGTGTTCGGTTCTCACGCCAAAGACCTGCTGGTGTCGTCTACGAAAAGCATGACCGGACATCTTCTCGGCGCTGCTGGCGGCATCGAAGCGGTGTTTAGTGTTTTGGCGATGCGCGATCAAATAGCACCGCCAACGATCAATCTGGATAACCCGAGTGAGGGCTGTGATCTTGACTACGTGCCACACACGGCAAGAAAAGCGAAGATCAATGCGGTGTTGTCCAATTCATTTGGTTTTGGTGGCACCAACGGGACATTGGTCTTTAAGCAGGTCGATTAACTACTCATGCTTCGTTTCTTTGGATGGACCTTCTTACTCCTACTAGTTGCCGTTGGTGGTCTTGTGTTGTGGGGCTGGAATGATTATCAAATGTTTCTGAAACAAGAACGCCGCATCCCGGAATCCGCCCGATCGTTTACCGTGGAAAGCGGGTGGTCGGCCAAGCGTGTTGCGAACGAGCTAACCTCGTTGAGGGTGATCGACAAACCATACTGGTTTGAACTATACGCACGACAAACCGGCTTGGCACCGTCGATAAAGTCGGGTGAATTTAACTTGCCCGCCGCGGCCGACGTACCCGCTTTACTGGCTATATTGGTCGATGGTAAAACCATTCAGTATTCGCACACCATCATTGAAGGCAGCAATTGGCGAGATGTGCGTGAGCGCTTAGCCGAGGACGAAGATCTGGTGCAAACCATCGGCGACACCAGTGACGATGAACTGATGACGCAACTTGGGCTGGACGGGCAGCACCCTGAAGGTCTTTTCTTCTCCGATACCTATGCGTTTCCGCGCAACACCACGGATGTGGCCTATTTAAAACGCGCCAATGAGATGTTGCAACGCGTGCTTGCCGAAGAATGGGAAGCTCGTGACGAGGGCCTGCCGTACAAGAGCCCTTACGAAGCCCTGGTGCTTGCCTCCATCGTTGAAAAAGAGACAGCCGTTGCTGAAGAACGCCCCATGATTGCCGGGGTGTTTGTCTCGCGTTTGGATTTAGGTATGCGCTTGCAAACCGACCCCACCGTTATTTATGGCATCGGCCCATCCTTTGATGGCGATATTCGGCGCAAAGATTTAACCACCGACACCCCGTACAACACCTACACCCGAGGCGGGCTGCCGCCCACGCCGATTGCTATGGTGGGCCGCGCAGCGATCAATGCCGTGATGCACCCCGAGAGCACGACGGCTTTGTATTTTGTCTCGCGCGGTGACGGTACGCATAAATTCTCAGAGACCGTAGAAGAGCACAACGCTGCGGTTCGTAAATACCAGTTGAATCGATAGTGAGCGGAAGCGCGCGATTTATATCCTTGGAAGGCCTGGAAGGGGTGGGTAAGACTACAAACCTTACATTTATCAAAGAGGTGATTGAACGCGCTGGCCATGAACTGGTGGTCACGCGCGAGCCGGGTGGTACCGAGCTTTGCAGGACTTTCGAGGCAAATCCGTGACGCAGAAAGATCGAACAACGCACACTTCGCCGCCGTACCGGACAGACCTCCTCGCGCATTTCATGGTCGTAACCCACGTCTAGAAGTGTACGACAG
>CALFBL010000309.1 GCA_937951695.1 uncultured Granulosicoccaceae bacterium
AACGCACCATCATTGCGGCTAATGCGGCTGCCACCCATAAAGGTGTTAGCCAGGGCTTACCGCTAAAAAACGCCTACGCCATTGCGCCTAATTTGCAGGTGCAGGAATTTGACGAAACCGCGCAAGTCGAGCACTTGCAGCAGTTAGCCCTATGGGCGCTGCAGTACTCATCTTGGGTGTCCCCCGAAGCCCCGGACGTTATCCTGATCGAGGCCGAAGCCAGCCTGAACCTGTTTGGTGGCTTACGCAAGCTGTACCGTCGATGGTTAGCTGACACGCGTCGTCAACATCTAACGGTGCGTATTGGCATAGCGACCACACCCAACGCGGCTATTTTGTTTGCCAGAGCCGGTCAACGCATGCCCGCAACCGATGCGCATACGCTGAACACTTTACTCAATCAGTTGAAGCTGGAACAACTGCCATTGGATGGGTTTGTGTTTAAAGGCTTGCGTCAATCGGGCGTGCGCACTGTCAAGCAGCTACGAGCGCTGAAGCCGGCAGCACTCACCCGACGCTTTGGCAGCACCATCACCGATTACCTCTACAAGCTCGATGGTACCTTGCCAGATCCACGAGATGCTTTTGTGACTCATGAGCACTTTATTGAGGGGGTCGATTTGCCACTGGAAGCACCCGATACCGCTGCTCTGACATTTCCACTGAACCGTTTATTAAACGCACTGGGTGGCTACTTAAGAATGAATGACCTGGGTGTGCGGGAATTGACTCTGCACTTGGCGCATCACAAAGTAGCGGACACCCGTGTTGCCATCGGATTTCTGGACCCATCGGCCAATCATGCCCATCTGTTAAAAACCGCTTCCGAGCGTCTGGCCACCCAGAGCTTACCCGCACCCGTTACACGCTTGACGCTGCACGCCACCGATCTGGCGCCAATAGAGCGCAACGCTCGTGACATGTTTCAAAAAAGTCACAACCAACAACACAGCATTGAACAGGTGATGGATAATTTGGCGGCCCGGTTCGGGCGCGAGGCCTTGTACATAGCCTTACCCGATGACGACCACCGGCCGGAAAAAGCTTGGCTTGCCGAAGTCTTAAAAACCCGACACCCAAACTTTCAATGGCCCGCCCGCCCCTTGTGGCTCTATCCGAAACCCCGACTCAGTGATCGTCCCCTGACACTGATCTCTGCTGCTGAACGAATTGAAAACGGTTGGTGGGACAACACCGATGTGCGCCGGGACTATTACATCGCGAGTGATTCCGACGGGTCCTGTCTTTGGGTATACAAAACACGCCAATCCCATAATCAATGGTTTATACACGGTATTTTTGCCTGATTTTTGCATCCATCGCGAGTGCCGATCAAAAGGGTGCTATGGCGTCACTTATGTGAATTACGTCACAGACCATTGTGATACTTGCGTGGTTCTTGCTGCTCTCCATTGAATGAACCCCTCGCGCTGGGCTTGCGCCGGTGAACAGAAAAATTACGCCCGTTACAAAAAAACATATAGATGATCAACCCTCCGTGTTATCGGCCGATAGTTGAACAGCATCATACAAAATCCCCTGATGTACCTACGGGTCCGAAGTTAGACAGCCACCGATTGTTTTCAACGACGAAAACGTCAGTAACTAAAGGAGTAGCGATTCAAATGCTGTATGAATACTCTATCTGCGTCATTGACAAGGTTATCGGAACAGCCTGAACTATGTACGTAAGGCCTTTCAATCGCGATCGTACTAAAGTCATGATCAGCGTCGGCTTCCTCGCCGTGTTCTCACTGATGTTACTCGTCACCTATTTGTCAGTGAGCACACTGACGCGGGTGAACACCAGTATGGCTGATCTCATCCATAACACTGAACAGAAAACCACTCTCGCCTATCAGATGCGCGACATGATCCGGGTGCGTTCATACGAAGTTCGAGCCATGGCGCAAACGTTGGATTGGCAAGAGCGTGAGAATTTATTCGACCAATTAACCAGCACGACTCGAACCTATAACCAGGCACGCTTGAGCTTGACGACTCTTGGGGCGAACGAACCGGAAAAGGAAATTCTGAACCGAATTGCAGAAGCCGATCACCGCGCACAAGACGCCTACGGGAAAGCCAGTAATCGCATTTACGCTATGGTGCACGATCCTGAGGCCTTGAAAGCTGCGATCAGTAGCGTGCAACTCAGCGAGCTGGTATTACTGAACCATTTGAATCGACTGGTTCAGCTGGAAAAAGAACTGGCAAAAGAGGCCTTGGTAGAAAACCAGTTGCGCTACAGTGAAACTCGAAGCTGGCTAATCGCCAGTGTGAGTCTGGCCTTTGTGGTATCGATTTTAATATCTGCGGCCGTTATCAGCCGTGTGTCGGCGGCCAATCGGCGCATTAAACATCTGGCCAACCACGATGACTTAACCGGCATACACAATCGACGTAGCTTTGAAGATACGCTTGCGCATATCATAAAAACATACGGCCGAACACGCCAAAACGTCGGCGTATTGTATCTCGATTTTGACCGATTTAAAATCGTCAACGATACCTGCGGCCACCATGCGGGTGATCAGCTGCTGATTCAAATCAGCACATTGATCCTGTCCTGTCTGGGTCCAGATGATGTATTCGCCCGAGTCGGCGGTGATGAATTCGCGATCATCGCTCGCGGCGACTCCATCGATGACATTCTGGCGTTGGCGGAAAAAATTCGAGAAAGCGTTGAACAGTTTCAATTTACTTACCTGTCGCAGACGTTCAGCATCAGCGCCAGTATCGGTGTCATAGAAGTCACCGGGGAAGAGAACGACTTGGAGACCTTACTGCAAGACGTTGACTCAGCCTGTTACGTCGCCAAACAATGGGGACGAAATCGAGTGCACCTGGCTGATCCTAGCGATGATGAGGTGGTGAAATACCGAAACGACATTGCCGGTATGCACCACATTCGCCATGCGCTTGATACCGATTTGTTGCAGCTCTACTACCAACCCGTGCACGAAATTCTCGAGCAAGGAACTGCTATGGTTCACTGCGAAATTTTACTCCGCATCATCAATGAAAATGGCGACATATTCTCTCCCGCAGAGTTCATCCCCATTGCAGAGAAATACAATCTCATGGCTGAGATTGATCGATGGGTCATCTCCAATGTAATGCAATGGGTCGCTACCTATCAGGTAGATCACGAGATACCGAGACTGCTGATTAATTTAAGTGGTTTGTCCTTTGTGGACGAAGATTTTCTTGAGTTCGTGGTGGCCGAGTTAGAGAGCAACGATATCGACCCGACTCGCATCGCGTTCGAGATCACCGAGACCGCTGCGGTTGACAACATCGCACAAGCCAACGTGTTCATCGAAAAACTGCGTGCGATCGGGTGCCGCTTTGCACTGGACGATTTTGGTACCGGATTCTCGACTTTTGAATACCTTAAAGCGATGCCGGTGGATTACCTGAAAATCGACGGCTCTTTAGTGAAGAACATCACAACCGATTCGGTCAATCGAGAGATGGTCAGGGCGATCAATGATATCGGCCATACCGTCGGTGCCAAAACCATTGCTGAATTTGTCGAAGACGAGGCGACGGTCCAGATATTACGTGATATGGGTGTCAACTACGCGCAAGGGTACGGATTGCGGCGGCCGGAACCACTGGAGCGGCTGGTCGGCCAGCTTCCCGGAAGCGAAGGGCATATGAGCGAGTGGCGCGAAGCCTCGTAGGCTGAGATTCCACGCACCACCCGCTTTTCGGACTTATGTTGCTCGAATTTCGAACAATCACGTTAAATACATCAACATTTCATAAGTAGAACCCAAAATCCGATCTGATTACCAGTTGCGCCAACAACACTTTCTGTATGATCACAAACGTAACTTGTTGCAGAGCAATAGCACTCCCGGATGGAAGCTGTATTCACAAATCATTGGGTGTACGGATGTGCACTCACCCTGCTCGTAGGGTTGTTTGCGGGCTATCTGATCGGCGGACGGAAGGCTACGAAACGGCGCCGGAAGTTGCAACAGGCTCTCAATGCCCAGAGCCTTGAGCTCCTCGACGTTCGAACTGAGCACCGCCAACTCTCGCAGTTCATTGGCGCCGCAAGCCGGAAAGATCGCTTGTTGAAACTCGCACTGATCAAATTAAAGGCAGGCAACGTAGCAGTTTCCGCTCTACAACAGCAGCAGACTGAGCTTGAGAGGCGCCACTTTATTGAAATGTCTCGCCTGAACGTCTCAGCCGTCGAGGCCAAACAGCGCGCCAAGCGCGCGGCCGCCGTCGCCCGCGAATCCAGTTTTCGCTTGCGATTACTCGAACGCGCCTTACCTCAGTTCCAAACCATCACTGCCCACGAACCCAAGTCCTACGGTCAAGGTGAGGCCGTGACCGTTAGCGTTGTCGACAAAAAACCACCGGCCGCCACACGCGAACAGGCCAATGCGGTCAGTCATCGAGATTTGCACCGCTTGGCAAGTATGAAACCGGTTAACGAACACATACGGGAAAGACCCGACAATACGGTAACGTTTCAGCCTTCCGGTCCTGCGCGTAATAAAAAAAGCAACAAGCCCGACGCATCTGAGCAAAGTTTGCACAAAAACAGCTTGCGCTAAGCAGGTCATGCAAGCCAGTATTCTGGCGTCGACGTGTCCGCGGTTATCGAACCGTGAACTTTCAACTCGCAACCCTTAAGTAAGGTCTCTGACGATGTTATGATCTGTGTCATGGATCACAGCGTCACCTATCTTGACAGCGACGACGATGAGGTCAGTATCTGGCCTTGGATAATTGCCTTGTTCGCAATCATCGGCGTCCTCATTACTACCGTGCAAACCAGCAAGGCCATTACGGCCGATGTGGCCATTAACGCTCGTGACGCGATTGTGGCAACCAAAATATCGGGTGTGCTAATGGATATTGACGGCCGTGACGTTACCTTGTCCGGCACGATTGATCCTGATGTCGACAAACGCGCGCTGATCGAGCGCATCTCGGATGCCACAGGTGTCCGTCGCGTTGTCGACCAATTGACCATATTCGATCCTGAAGTAGCGGCCAAACAACGCAGCGAATTGTTCCAACAACAGCTTGCGAGCTTGGACTTTGGCGCCTTGGCCTTCACCCAAGGCAGCGCCGTACTCACCAACGAAAGTGGCCCAGCGCTGGATGCACTCACTCAGCTACTACTGCAGTTTCCTGAACAACGTATTCGTGTCGCAGGTCATACTGATAACACCGGACGACCTGCTGTAAATCTACGCATTAGCCAGGAACGTGCTGATACCGTGGGGTCGTACCTTATCTCGCGCGGCGTCGCAACCAGCCAGGTTGTGATCCGAGGCTTTGGCGCATCGCGTCCTATCGCCGACAATTCCACCGAAGCCGGTCGTGCAAGAAATCGGCGCATTGAAATCACTGACATCAACTAGTTTGATGGATTTGGGGGCATATCGTGATCTACCTGCTTGGACAGATGAGTTTCATCCTGCTGCTTGCGGCCATCGCTGGCGCGGCCTTGGGTTGGGGAGTTCACCGACTACGAAACCAGCAACACGTTGCTGAATTGCACCATGTCATTTCGCAGCAACAGCAGCAAGTGAAACAATCCCACACCGAGGTGGCAATGCTGGCGCAAGACTACGATGAGCTAAAGCAAACCTCCAGAACCACCATCGACAACCTGCGCAGTGAAAACGCGCAAATTCCTAACCTGCACCAGAATCTGGACAAAAGCCAGTTGCTGGTTCGCCAGTTGATGCAAAAACACGAAGCCCAGATCCGTGCCTATGCAACTGAAAACGATACGCTGAAAAGCAAACTCAAAAACGTCGATGATCGCGAACACGCACTGAACAAATTGCAGTCAGATGTTGAGCGTGGCCGTCGTGAAATTAACTCAGCACACGCCGATGCTGCGGCAATCGACGCCAGCGCCAAGACGGAGGTTAGTGCCACCTCCGCGAGCGAAAACTCAGCCGACGACGACGCGGCAACAGGTGCTAAAGCGACGCTCAATACCCGAGCTGATAACCACGCAGATCCTGCTGCTCCTGCTGCTCCTGCTGCTCCTGCCGCTCCTGCCGCTCCTGCCGCTCCTGCGCCGAGCTTAACGTCTGACTCAGAAACCGATCTAAGCAACACCGGTTCAGCAAATCGACCTACCACGAAAAAGCGCAGGGCTCACGCGGACACCGCCGCCCCTGCGCTGAACGTGTCAGACGACGCGAAACGGGCAAAAGCGACAGCGTCCTCAGCTAACCAAACCCGTCAAACCATTGCCGAACTGACTGAAAACGCGCGCGCCAAGATCGCGTTGGAAAGAGCCCAGGCACAAGCTTTAAAAAACAACGAACCCGAAACCGGCACCCTGGACATGTCCGCTGACGTTAGTGGTGAGGCCGGTAGTTTGACCATTGCTCTGGCTGAGGCCGATATCGTGCTGGCAGCGATTGATAAAAAACGCGAAGAAGAGCGACTGGTTAAAGACGATGAAGTAATCGATGCCAGTGAATTCGATATCGCTGACCACGAGGACGAGGACGAGTTGTTGTTTGACCCAGTCGATCAGCACGATGATTTACAAGCCATTTTTGGCATCGGGCCTGTGACCGAACGCGGGTTGAACAGGCTCGGCATCACCAGCTACTCGCAGCTGGCGGAACTGAAGCGCCACGACATCGAAAAAATCGCCGGCGCCCTGGAAATTGTGCCAGGCAAAATAGAGCGTGAAAACTGGGTTGGAAACGCTCGGCGCCAGCTGGAAGACGTGTTAGAAGAACTCTAGCTCTCTCAGCACATAAAATCCCTATCAGGCCCGCAGCTTGCATCAATAGATCATGCAATCCATCGCTGTGCCTCCATGCTGAGACCCCAGATTATTTCAAACAACTCAACGCTGTGGGTAGCGGTGTTTGTCGCTGCGATCGGCTGCATGGCATTGCCCTCTGTGGCGTCTCGGGACACCATCACGCACGATCAAAAAACCCGCACAGAAGCACCGTGGATCACCGAATTTACACCCTGTGATATTGGAACACCGCCTAACACTCTGGCAGCGGAATGCGCTACCCTGGAAGTCTCATTTACGCACGATCTGCAGCCACCGAATCCAGACGCGACAACGCCTGAAACACTGACGCTATCCATTGCACGCCTGTCCTCACGCAATAAAGCCAGCGCTGCAGACCCAACCACCGTCATTGCGGGTGGCCCCGGCCAGAGTGCGCAAGATTCCTGGCCACAGCTGGCCGCAGCCTTCCACCCTATTCTGGCCGATCGTGATGTGTACCTAATCGATCAACGCGGCACCGGAAAATCCTCAGCCTTGCGTTGTCCTCCAGCACCTTCGGGCTCAGGTTTCAGCACCGATCTAAACGATGTGGAAAAGGCGGCCATTGCCTGTTATGACGCGCAAAATGTCCCAACACAATGGTTCACCACCAGTGTGGCGGTACGGGACCTTGATGCGGTAAGAAAAGCGCTCGGGGTCGAGCAATGGAATCTGTACGGCGTCTCCTACGGCACACGCGTGGCTTTGCACTATTTGCGACGCTTCCCCGAACACACCCGTGCACTGATACTCGATGCGGTCGTACCGCCACAGAAACCACTCGGTGCGGAACTGCCCTTGCACGCGCAACAATCGCTGGACGCGCTGTTTACTCGATGTGAAGCAAGGCCCGGTTGCACCAAGGCGTTTCCGGGTCTATCCAAGAAAGTTTCCGAGCTGTTTACCTCACTCAAAGAGTCGCCGCGTACGGTTCAGTTCGAAAACCTCTCACGCGGCGCCGTTGAATCCATGCCGTTTACTGATCAACACTTGGCCACATCAGTTCGTTTGCTGGCGTATTCCTCGTACGGTAACGCGATCCTGCCATCGATGCTGTACGACGCTGCGGTGAACGGTAACCTCGCACCCTTTGCACGCCACGTGGCGATACAAGAGCGTCAGTTGAGCTCGTCTATGGCAACTGGCATGCACGCGGCGGTGATCTGCACTGAGGACGTCCCCGAACTTGCCTCACTGGCCAATCGCGACAGCATGAAAGAGACCTATCTCGGTGACTTCATTCTCGACGCCATGCCAGTCAGTTGTTTGCCTTGGCCACGCGGCGTGATGGATGCCGATTTTCACGCACCGCTGGCAAGCGATGTGCCGGTGTTGGCTTTGTCCGGTTCGGTAGACCCAATTACACCGCCCGAGTACGCCGAACTGGCCATCAGCGAACTGACCAACTCACGTCATCTGGTAAACGAACATCAGGCACACGTGCAAGCACCGCTGGGGTGTGTGCCGAAGATCATGTCGCAGTTCATCGCGACAAAAGATCCCGATTCTCTCTCTGTGGATTGCCTGGACAGACTGACGCCGCCGGCCTTGTTCATTGATGCAAACGGGCCACTGCCATGATAACCGCGACGAATCTGAGTAAGACGTTCGTCGGCGTAACCGGCCAACCACAACGACGTGTGGTAGCGGTTGAATCGGTTAGCTTTCACGCACAGGACGGCTCCATTACTGGATTATTGGGCCCCAATGGTGCGGGTAAGTCAACCACACTACGCATGCTGGCAACTTTACTTAGGCCAGATTCTGGGGATGCCATCATCGACGGACACTCAGTCACCGACGAGGTTCTGAGCGTGCGCCAAAACTTAGGCTTTATGCCGCACAACGCAGGCATTTACCCACGTTTGACGACG
>CALFBL010000310.1 GCA_937951695.1 uncultured Granulosicoccaceae bacterium
ATCTGCACGCTGTTCAACGCAGCGCCTTTGCGAACATTGTCCGAAACCACCCAGAGGTTTAAGCCGTGTTCGCAGCTTATGTCCTCTCTGATACGACCGACGTACACGGCGTCTGTGCCAGCAGACTCGGTGACGGCCGTGGGGTACCCACCATCTTTGCGCTCGTCCATTACGACGATTCCTGGAGCAGAGGTGAGCAATTCTTGGGCCGATTTAGCACTCAAGGGCCGTTTTAGTTCCAAATGCACCGCTTCCGAGTGTCCGTAAAAAACCGGGACACGCACGCAGGTCGGGTTCACACGGATGCCGTTGTCGCCCATGATCTTGTGGGTTTCCCAGACCATTTTCATCTCTTCCTTGGTATAGCCGTTTTCCATAAACGCATCAATATGTGGCAACACATTGAACGCTATCTGCTTTGGATACACCTTCGGATCAATCGGTTGAGCGTTCAGCAATCGCGCTGTCTGCCCGCCCAGCTCCTCGATCGCTTGCTTGCCGGTGCCAGATACCGCTTGATAGGTTGCCACATTAATTCGAGTAATGCCTGCTGCATCATGGATAGGTTTTAGCGCAACCAGCATCTGAATGGTCGAACAATTGGGGTTCGCGATGATTCCCGTATTTTTGTAAAACGCAATGGCGTCGGGGTTTACTTCAGGTACAACCAGCGGTACGTCATCGTCATAACGGAACTGGGATGTGTTGTCGATGACGACACACCCGGCCGCGGCCGCTAACGGTGCGTATACCTTGGATACCGACGCACCCGGGGAAAACAGGCCTATTTGCACCTTTTTGAAGTCAAATTCTGCAAGATCCTTCACCACCAGCTGCTTATCACCGAACGCCACACGCTTGCCCACCGAGCGCGAACTGGCTAAAGCGTGCACCTCACCCACCGGAAATTGTCGCTCGTGAAGAATCTCCAGAATGGTTTCACCCACCGCTCCGGTCGCGCCAACTACGGCAACATCAAATGTCATGCTCATCAGGAAATGCTCGAAAAATGAATTGTAAAATGTTTTGGCTTTTGCTTTAAGCGACGTGATTTAGTGCGTCGAGCACCGCGTCTCCCATACCGGAGGTGCCCACAACCGATAAATTTTTATCATCAACATCGCCAGTGATGTCGCGACATCGCAAGCCTGAACTCAAGACACTGGATACCGCAGCATCGATCGCGTTGGCAGCGTCAGCTTGTTTCAGGCTGTAGCGCAGCATCATCGATACTGACAATATCGTGGCTAGTGGGTTTGCTATACCTTGACCGGCAATGTCAGGGGCTGAGCCGTGCACCGGTTCGTACAGGCCTTTTCCGGCAGCGTCGAGGGAGGCGGAAGGCAACATGCCGATGCTGCCCGTCAACATGGCGGCAGCGTCTGACAAAATATCGCCAAAGATATTGCCCGTTACAATGACATCAAACTGTTTTGGGGCGCGCACCAATTGCATAGCCGCGTTATCAACATACATATGCGAGAGCTCAACGTCGGGGTAACTCTCCCCAACGCGTTCCACCACCTCACGCCACAGCTCGGACACTTCCAGCACGTTCATCTTATCGACCGAGCACAAGCGCTTACCCCGCTGCATAGCGATTTCGAAACCGCGCACGGCGATGCGTTCAATTTCCGGTTCGCTGTACACCATTGTGTTAAAGCCAGTACGCACCCCGTCGCGCAGTTCGATGCCGCGCGGCTCACCAAAGTACAGACCACTGGTCAATTCACGCAAGATCATCATATCCAGCCCGGCGACCAGCTCAGGTTTTAAAGAAGATGCGTTGGCGAGCTCGGAGAACAACATGGCAGGACGCAAATTGGCAAACAGATCCAGCTCGGATCGTAAACGCAGCAAGCCTCGCTCGGGACGAAGTTCCCTAGGCGCTTTGTCGTATACCGGCCCACCCACTGAGCCCATTAAAATCGCATCCGCTTCTCGGCACGCTTGCAAAGTGGAATCGGGCAACGGGGTGTCATGCGCATCATAAGCTGTGCCACCAAACAAATGCTCGGAGGTGGTGATGCCCAGTGTGTATCGGGTGTTAACCGCATCCAGTACACGCTTAGCTTCATGCACGATCTCGGGGCCGATGCCATCACCGGGTAATATTGCTACGCTCGTCATGGGTAAATCTCTTATTGGGCGTTAAACAACCACGGCGCGAACTGACGTCGTGTTGATTCGTAATCTTCGATGCGATTGCGTTTTTGCAACGTTAAGCCAATGTCATCCAAACCATTTAACAAACAATCGCGGCGGAATTGGTCCACTTCAAACTCGTAAACATCACCCTCGGGTGTGCTTACCGTTCGCGCCCGGAGATCGATGTCGAGGGTGTAGCCTTCGGTAGCAACACAATCGGCTGCGAGTTTTTCGCACACGTCACTGGGTAGTTCGATGGGTAACAAGCCGCTCTTAAACGAGTTATTGTGAAAAATGTCCGCAAAGCCCGGGGCTATAACACTGCGAAAACCGTAATCATCGAGCGCCCACACCGCGTGTTCACGCGATGATCCGCAACCAAAGTTTTCACCGGAAATCAAAACCTGCACACCTTGATAGCGATCCTGATTGAGCACAAAATCCGGATTTGGTTGACGCGTATTTGCGTCCTGGCCTGGAAAGCCCTCGTCCAGATAACGCCAGGCATCAAACAAGTTGACACCGAAGCCAGAGCGTTTGATCGATTTTAAAAACTGCTTGGGAATGATCGCATCGGTATCGATGTTAGATCGATACAAGGGAGCCGCCAAGGCTTTCATTTGAGTAAAGGCTTTCATGAAAAACTCCTCACATCCACAAAGTGACCGGCGATTGCCGCAGCAGCTGCCATGGCAGGACTCACCAAATGCGTGCGTCCCCCTGCGCCTTGTCGACCTTCAAAATTTCGATTCGAGGTGGAGGCGCATCGCTCGCCGGGTTCGAGTCGGTCAGCGTTCATCGCCAAACACATCGAACAACCCGGCTCGCGCCATTCAAAACCTGCCTCAATGAACACCTTGTCCAGTCCTTCTTCTTCGGCCTGACGCTTTACCAAACCAGAGCCTGGAACCACCAGCGCCTGCTTGAGTGAATCAGCCACTTTACGATCCTTAATAACCGCTGCAGCCGCGCGCAAATCTTCAATGCGTGAATTAGTGCAAGACCCGATAAAGACACGATCTAGGTTGATGTCAGTCATCAGGGTATCGGGAGCCAAGTCCATGTATTCCAGCGCGCGTCGAACGCCATCGGCTTTAGCAGAGTCAGTTATGGCGTCTGGATTGGGTACCCGGTTGCCCACCGATGTGACCATCTCAGGCGAAGTTCCCCACGACACTTGAGGCTCGATCTTAGTGGCATCCAAGCGCACAACTTTATCAAATTCCGCGTCATCGTCACTGACCAGCGTTCGCCACGCGGTACTTGCCGCTTCCCATTGATCTGCGGTCGGCGCGAACGGGCGACCCTTGATGTAGTTAATCGTAGTGTCATCCACGGCCACCATCCCTGCGCGCGCACCCGCTTCGATGGACATATTGCACACCGTCATGCGACCTTCCATCGACAAGGCCCGAATCGCCTCACCACCAAACTCAATGGTGTGCCCGTTGCCGCCTGAAGTGCCAATCTCACCAATGATCGCCAACACGATGTCTTTTGCGGTTACGCCAGGACCCACCTCACCATCAACGCTGACCAGCATCGAGTTGGTTTTCTTATTCAGCAATGTCTGTGTGGCCATCACATGCTCCACTTCGCTGGTGCCGATACCAAAAGCCAGAGCACCAAACGCTCCGTGAGTCGAGGTGTGCGAATCACCACACACGACTGTCATACCGGGTAAGGTTGCGCCCTGTTCAGGCCCAATAACGTGAACAATGCCTTGGCGGTGATCGTTCATATCAAATTCAGTCACTCCAAAGGTTTTGCAGTTTGCGTCGAGCGTCTCTACCTGCAAGCGTGATACGGGATCTTCAATGCCTTCAGCACGAGAGGTCGTTGGCACGTTGTGATCAGCCACCGCGAGCATTGAGTTAGTGCGCCAGGGTTTGCGCCCGGCAATCGTTAACCCTTCAAAGGCTTGCGGGGACGTCACTTCGTGCACGAGGTGCCTGTCGATGTACAAAAGAACCGTTCCATCCTCCTGCTCGTCCACCACGTGGGCATCCCAAACCTTGTCGTACAGTGTTTTTCCGGCCATTGCTGCATCCCTCACTTAGTGCGTTTATCCGCGTAGGATACCGCCTAGCAAGTGATTACTCAAATTGATAGTATTCATCACAAGCATTCCAATTTGGCATAGTAAAACGAGGGCCCCGCAAACATGGACACACTGGCACTGGAATCGTTTGTGGCAGTCGCTGATGAAGCCTCTTTTTCCAGGGCCGCCGAGCGCCTGTTCGTCACACAACCTGCCATCAGCAAGCGCATAGCCACCCTCGAGGAGGATTTGGGTGTAGCCTTATTTGATCGTCTGGGCCGTCAATTAAGCCTGACCGAAACAGGCTCGAGCTTACTGATCAGCGCTCGCCGGATTTTGGCGGATTTGGCCACCAGCCGAGAAGCAATCCTGTCGCTGGGGGACCATGTGGCCGGTCAGCTACGCTTGGCCACCAGTCATCATATCGGCATTCACCGGCTGCCATCGGTACTAAAAGCATTCACCCAACGCTACCCGGATGTTGAGCTGGATTTACTGTTTTTGGACTCGGAACTGGCGATTGACAAGGTCACCAGTGGCGATATCGAACTCGCGATTGTGACGTTGCCCGAATCGGAACACAAGGCTCTGAGTAACACCCTGATCTGGCAGGACCCACTGGTGATCGTCGCAGCTCCCGATCATCCACTTTGTGCGAAGCAACGCAGCCGCAAGCACTCGGTTAAGGCGTTATCAGAACACCCAGCGGTGTTACCGAGCCGCAATACCATCACCCGTCGCATTTTGTTTGATTCATTGACCCCGCACCCGGTACGCATCAAGACAGCGCTTGAGACCAACTACCTTGAAACCATCAAAATGTTGGTATCAGTCGGCCTTGGCTGGGGCGTGTTGCCGGCTTCCATGCTCGACGATACGGTGTGCGAAGTTCGCGTCAGCCATCTACACATGGTGCGCCGCTTAGGTTATGTGACTCGAACCGACAGAACCATCAGTCGCGCAGGTAAGGCGATGCTGGATATACTGCCCAACCAACAGTAATGATTAATGAGGTGATTGCCGTGAGCGAAAATGTCGTCGACGGAACCAGTTACGTCCAATTGGACCCGCGCTTTGGTGAATGTATCATCGGGCACGCCAACGTTGAACGGCTATGGACTGGCTCACGTTGGGCTGAAGGCCCTGCCTGGTTCGCCGCGGGCAACTACCTGTTGTGGTCAGACATTCCCAACAACCGAATTCTTCGCTGGGACGGCAACGACGGTCACGTGTCGACCTTTCGAAACCCATCGAACAACAGTAACGGCAATACAGTCGACGCCCAAGGTCGACTGATTACCTGTGAACATTTAAGCCGATCTGTCACGCGTACCGAACACGACGGCTCGATAACAAAACTCGCCACCCATTACGAGAACGATCGGTTCAATTCGCCCAATGATGCAATCGTCCACGTTGACGGGTCGGTGTGGTTTACCGATCCAAGCTACGGCATTCTCTCGGATTATGAGGGCGAACGCGCAACACCCGAGATGGACTGCCATGTCTACCGTATAGACACTGATGGCTCCATCTCCCGAGTCATTGACAGCATGGCAAAACCCAATGGCCTGGCATTCAGTCCCGACGGAAAAGCCGTTTACGTCTCAGACACCGGTGCTAGTCACGACCCCTCACTGATCCCACACATCAAACGCTTTACCTTGTCCGATGACAAACGTGTTGTAACAGGTGCATCCCAATTTGCTGAGTGCACTGCCGGTTTTTTCGACGGCTTTCGATTTGATCGGGAAGGCAGAATATGGACCAGCGCTGCCGATGGGGTGCATTGCTACGCAGTCGACGGCACCCTGCTGGGGAAAATCTTAATTCCAGAACTTGTGGCAAACCTCGAATTCGGTGGCGCGAAGCGCAATCGCTTGTTTATCTGCGGGCAAACGTCGTTGTATTCGGTATACCTTGACACCAACGGAGCGATAATGGACAAGCCGCACAGTGAGTCTATCCACGCTATTGCTAGCCAAGTGCCAAACGAACCGGTTAGTAAGCTAGCGGATGATGTACTACCCAATGAACGCGAAGCGAAAAGAGGCAAACAGTAAGTGATATCGCGCCCCGTTCCAGATATTGATAGCGACCATGGATAACCAACCCAACGAAAACCACTCGCCCGATTGGGTACCCACTTTCGTGCTTGCC
>CALFBL010000311.1 GCA_937951695.1 uncultured Granulosicoccaceae bacterium
AGAGGAAGTCACTGGCATCGACATCATAAAAGCCCAGATTCATGTGGTGGAAGGTTACGCCATCGGCACACCCGAATCGGGCGTTCCTGCGCAGGACGACATCAAGCTCAATGGGCATGCTATGCAGTGCCGCATCACCACCGAAGATCCGGAAAACAGTTTTGTCCCGGACTATGGCCGAATCACTGCCTATCGCGGTGCGGCAGGTTTTGGAATCCGGCTCGATGGGGGTACCGCGTACTCGGGTGCGGTGATTAATCGCTTCTATGATCCATTGCTGGAGAAAGTCACCGCGTGGGCACCAACCTCCGACGAGGTGATCAAACGCATGGATCGTGCGCTGCGTGAATTTAGAATTCGAGGGGTGGCCACAAACCTGACATTTCTTGAAAACATCATCGGGCATCCGAAGTTTCTCGACAACAGCTACAGCACAAAATTCATCGACACAACGCCTGAACTGTTTGAGCAAGTCAAGCGTCAGGATCGGGCAACCAAGTTATTGAATTTCATCGCCGACGTATCGGTTAACGGCCACCCCGATGTGCGCGATCGCGCCAAACCACGTGTGGGCACTGGCCGTCCTCGCGCGCCCTATTTCGGTAAGCCACTGCAAGAAGGCAGCAAACAGCGACTGGATAAAGACGGACCGAAAGCCTTCTCAACATGGATGCGCAATCATAAGCAAGTGCTGTTTACCGACACCACCATGCGCGATGCACCGCAATCACTACTCGCAACCCGAATGCGAACCTACGACATCGCCCACGTGGCAGAAAGTTACTCTCGTGCATTACCCAACCTGTTGTCGCTGGAATGCTGGGGCGGTGCAACCTTTGATGTGAGCATGCGTTTTTTAACAGAAGATCCATGGGAACGGCTGGCGATGATTCGCGAGCGCGCGCCAAACATTTTGCTGCAATGCCTGATTCGCGGTGCCAACGGGGTCGGTTACACCAACTATCCAGACAACGCCGTGCAGTACTTCGTCAAACAGGCAGCCGCCGGTGGTGTGGATCTGTTTCGGGTATTCGACTGCTTTAACTGGGTCGATAACATGCGCGTATCGATGGACGCCATACTGGCCGAAGACAAATTATGTGAAGCGGCGATTTGCTACACCAGCGACATGATGGATCCGAAGCAAACGCAATACACACTGGACTATTACCTGAAACTGGCTAAGCAACTCGATGCCGCTGGTGCCCACATTATATGCATCAAGGACATGGGCGGGCTGATGTTACCCAACGCTGCACGGACGCTCTTCCCGGCGCTGCGCAAAGCAACCGATTTACCGATTCATTTTCACACCCACGACTCCTCGGGCATCAGTGCAGCGACTGTACTGACCGCCATTGACGCTGGCGTGGATGCGGTTGATGCCGCAATGGATGCGTTCTCCGGCACCACCTCTCAGCCCTGTCTGGGTTCTCTTATCGCGGCGCTTAAAGGTCACGAACGAGACCCTGCTCTGGACTTGGATGCTATACAACGCATATCGCTCTACTGGGAAGCGGTACGAGAACAGTACGCCGCGTTCGAAAGTGATTTGCGCAGCCCGGCTTCGGAAATTTATCTACACGAAATGCCCGGCGGTCAGTTCACCAATCTGAAAGAGCAAGCACGTTCCCTCGGTCTCTCGTCGCGCTGGCACGAAGTTGCCAAAGCGTATCGTGGGGTGAATGACCTATTCGGGGACATCGTCAAGGTCACCCCGTCTTCGAAAGTGGTTGGCGATATGGCCCTTATGATGGTCAGTCAAGACCTCACCATTGCCGACGTGGCCGATCCGGACAAGGACATCGCATTCCCAGATTCTGTGGTTGCTCTGATGAAGAACGAACTCAGCCAGATGCCCAATGGGTGGCCTGAACAACTGCAGGCAAAAGTGCTCAAGGGCGAGAAACCGTTCGAGGCTCGGGCCAGTGCTGAGATGCCACCGGTGGATCTTGACGCAACCCGCCAGGAAGTAGCTGAAGAGATCGGTCGGGAACTCACCGATTTTGATCTTGCCTCCTACCTGATGTACCCCAAGGTATACACCGAATTTCAAAGTGCGCAAGACAACTACGGCCCCACCAGCGTATTGCCGACGGGCGTCTACTACTACGGGGTCGAGGTCGGCGATGAAATCCTGGTTGAAATCGAACGCGGCAAAACTCTCGTCATCCGCTGCGTAGCACGAGGCGAGACCAACGAGAAAGGTATGGTTCGTGTGTTCTTCGAACTCAACGGCCAACAACGCTCGGTTCGGGTTCCCGATAGAGCCCACGGTGCCGAAGGGCTGATGACAAGGCCTAAAGCGGATCCGGACGATTCGTCGCAGGTCGGTGCTCCCATGCCAGGTGTGATTTCCACCGTCAACGTTAATAAGGGCCAAACTGTTGCAACCGGAGATGTATTGCTGTCCATCGAAGCGATGAAGATGGAGACCGCCATATACTCTGAAGTAGCCGGTGAGGTGGCAGAACTGCTGGTAAGCACCGGCGATCAGATTGATGCCAAAGACTTACTGGTTCGAATAAAAGTTTGAATTTGCCTGACGATGATACCGCCTTAGTGTGCCGCACCCAGCGCTTCGTCGAGAGCGACTGAGCAGTGAATTAAGGTGGTGTCAAACACCGGAACATCGACGTTGTTCGAATTCAACAACATACCCACTTCCGTGCAGCCCAGAATGATCGAATCGGCGCCAGCATTGATCAAGCGCTTTGCCATCGCGATGTACGCGGCTTCACTGGCGGGTGTGGTGATATCCCGGCACAGTTCTTCGTAGATAATTCTGTGTATCGCAGCGCGATCGTTTTTAACGGGGATGATTGGCTTCAAGCCAGCGGCAACTAGGCGATCAACATAGAACGATTGCTCCATTGTGAAGGCTGTAGCCATAAGTCCAGGCGCTTTCAAGTTGATTTCTTTGATCCTTCTGGCCGTGGCGTCGCCAATGTGGATAAACGGAATCGTAACCCCTTGCATCATCTCCCTAGCCAGCTTATGCATGGTGTTCGTCGCCAGCACTAATAGCTCAGCCCCACCGCGCTGCAAACGCATCGCCTCGTCATTCAGTATAGCTCCCGCGGACTCCCAATCGCCCGAGGCTTGCAACGATTCGATTTGATCAAAATCCAGCGAACGAATCAACAGCTGCGGGGAATGCAATCCGCCCAGTTGTTCGCGAGTCAGGCGACACAGTTCCCGGTAATAAATCTGAGTCGAGGCCGCAGACATCCCACCCAGGATTCCAATGGTTTTCATTCTCGTTGTTCCATCGTGTCGCCCCTATTGCCTTTGCGTTTCATCGTCGCCATAGCATTCAGCCTGCTGCGAGCGTGCACTGGCCACCCGGTAGCCTCGCAGCAAAACACCCACTGTTACGCCCATGAGCAGATGCCAAAGAAAGTGCGTACCGACAGGCACGGTTGAACACACGGATCTATCAACCGTCCTGAACAGCAACGCGATGCTAAATAAAGCAGCGGCCCACCATAAATTGCGAGCGGCTGGATGTTGGTAAAAGGACACCAGCCCGCTAAACACCAGCAGCGCCAGAAATGCAGGTAGATATTGCAGAGAGCCATTGAACGCATCGGTGTTCGCATTGCTCGGGTTAGCGGTGAGCGCATCACCTGTTACCTCATACAACAGAATCAATGCGCCCACGCCTATGATGATAAAAAAACCGGTATATCGCCATCGGAAGCCTGTAGCAAGGTGCACGAGTAGCACCACCAACGTCACCACAAACCCCCAAATCGCACCCACGTCTAACCACTGTGTGGCGGTGTTTGGTACGGTGTGGAAAGCAAACGATCCAATGCCAATGAGCGATGCGAGAACGCACAGCGTACTGAAGCCCACCAACGATTCCTGCGCACGGTGCAAGCGCCAGTTCCACCACGCAGCAAGCACAAAGCTGGCGTTACTGATCGCGTTCAGCGGTTCGTTCATCACCCCCGCTGCCGTGCGTTCGCAATATAAATCAATGTACGGGGAGAAATCTGGCATAAAAAGGCTCTGCAGCTTGGGCCTCTCGTGAGAGATTGGTGGCACAATGTGCTCGAAATACTACTTCAATTTTCTACGGATGGCTGCTGCGCTATGAGTGTTCAAATTCCAACCGACAAGCGAGCTGCGACGAAGGCTGTCACTCTAGCTGATGTCATCAACACCGATCGTTGGAACTTGTCTGATGCGGATGTTCAGATGCGCTGCAAGGCGCAGCTCGACCAGCAGGGTGTCATTGTCTTGCCAAACTTTCTCCGCAAAAAAACGCTGCAAGCGCTGCAGCAGGAAGCCTTGGCCCGACAGTCCGATGCGTACTACACAAACGCTACCCATAACGTGTATCTATCGCCCAACGATGACGCATTTAGCCCAGAGCACCCGCGGAATCGGCAGGTTAACTCCTCGAAGGGCTGCATCACCACCGATCAAATTCCCGAGCACTCACCGTTAAAAACGCTGTACTACTCTGAACCGTTCAAACGCTTTTTGTGTCAAGTTTTGGGCGAACAAGCACTCCACGAATACGCTGATGATTTATCCTCGATCAACGTGCACTACGCCTCGCATGGTCAGGAGCTCGGCTGGCATTTTGACAATTCATCGTTTGCCATCACCTTGCTGATTCAAAAACCGCAAGCGGGGGGCACATTTGAATACGTGGAACACCTGCACGGCAACGCCAGTGATGCCTGGAATTTCGAAGGCGTCGAATCGGTACTCGACGGTAGCCAGGCAGTTAAGTCATTGAACATGATTCCGGGCAGCCTGGTGCTGTTTCGTGGCAAAAACGCCATGCATCGGGTGACTCCCACCGTTGGCGAGACCACCCGATTGCTTGCGGTGCTGGCTTATAACTCAGAACCGGGAATTGCCTTGTCGGAATCGGCCCGACAAACGTTTTACGGACGTCTTTAAAATCGCGTCAGCGAACCGGGACGTAAATCTCGGTAATCAGATCGTTTTCTGCCGTCGTCGCCGGGTCGCTAAGGTATAGCTCATAAGGTTTTTCACGCTTTGAAGGTTTCATCTTCAAGTGCCGTATATTAGAGATCGCCAATGCCCAAGAATTTCCCAAATGGCGGTACGGTCCTCTATGCACCACTTTGTATGCACAGCATGCTGGCAAAATCCCTGAAACCAATCCATCAAAGGACACTTTTTCAGGTTCGGTGTCTTCAACGCTAACCGGAACCGCTGCCGTGTAGTGACAACGCCCAGTTCGCATATTCATCTGGTGATACACAGACAGGGCAGGCCCGACAGAGGTAACCTCAAGCGTTCGAATTTTTTCAAACGCCTCTTCAAAGGTCGGACCCATGCTCGCGGCAATCGCATCTATCGTGGTGTGTTGGCTCACACCCAGATACCGCACCAGATCAGTATCCACGACCCCGTTCGCCTTCATTTCCAGGGGCACGGACCCAATTTCAAGGTAATCTTTTAACAGGGCAAGCCCACGCTGGTAATCCAGAGCAATCATGTTTTTCATGGTGCCTTGCATAAAAAACAAAAAAAACGGTAGTGAGCTGTCCATCACCCATTCGACCGTAGTTTTGCCCTCATCTTCCGACAGCTTGAAGCCCACTTGAGCGTTAGATTTGAACGGTTTTAAAAAGTTGAGCGTGGCTTGCAAGTGCGCAGACTCAATGTCTGTCCAAGCCATGTTCCCTGAGCCAACCTTTTTGCCGTCCCAGCGATAGCCGTGGCCTATGGTGGCGGGTTTGCCGTAGCAGCTCACCTCCGCCTCCGGTTCCAACAATAACCAGGGTGACCAGGCGGGCCAGGTATTAAAATCCAGAATGGCCTGTGTAACGTCTTTAATCGATCGTTCTATTTGTGTCGTTGCAGCTACGTGAAGTGTTGGCATACTTTACCCTTAAGTAAGTGGGTGACCCCAGTTTGGAGCTAGATAATGCGCAATCCGTATTCTTTCGCAGAATGTTGTAACCATAACCAGACGTACTCGGCAAAACTACGGCGTAGCCACAACTGCCATTGCTCTTCACCGGTTCTAAGCAGTGTAACGGACGCTTTCGCAAACGTCGTGTTGACCACCTTCCCCACGGGGAAATTTTGCTCTCGTACATCGTAGCCAGTGCTTTTTTTCAGCAGATTTTTAGCGTCCTTACCGGACAAATCGATAATGGTGAAACCGCCAGTATTGTTCACAATCGCAGGCGACAGCCCGGGTAGCGCCGACAGTTCGGCGAGCAGCCGTTGTTCAAGATCAAAAGCGCGATCAACCGGGCAACACAGGCGCCATTCGTCCGGTGACATCCACGCAAGGGTGTTTAAGGTTGCATCCAGTGGCATACCCAGATAACTTAAACGATACGGCAGTGGCACACCGCACACCGATAACATCATCGAGGAAGCCGCGAGCAGATCTCCTTTCAGCCGAATCACCAAATGACCCGTTACGCAGCGCTCTGTCAATACGATACCGCCGACACCATTTTGCATCGCGTCTGCCCCAACGCCAGCTTGCAGGGCATGATGCAATGGCGTTTGCATCGGCACAGCTGCGTTGGCAAACTGATTCATCAGAAAAGTGTTGTATTGATTGTTCATCGTCTACCCTTTCTGCGCATCGTTGTTCGGATCGTAAAAAACCGGTGAACAAATTGTAGCGTGAACAATCCGTTCATCCAGCAATGGAAACGCGATGGTGTCACCGTAACGATCGATACCGCCTTCAATCAGTGCCAGCGCGATGCTGTGACCCAACACTTCACTATAGTAGCTTGAGGTGACATGACCGATCATCGGTACCGGCGGGACAAGGTCAACCCCGAGTTCAACCGCC
>CALFBL010000312.1 GCA_937951695.1 uncultured Granulosicoccaceae bacterium
ATCGAGAGACAGTTCACTGCCGTTGTTGCGTATATATGACAACCAACTCTGCAGCTCGCTCGGTGAAGGTGGGTTTGCAGGATCAAGCCATTTCTGGATTAACTTACGTTGATCCGGTTGCAGGCATTGGCTGTTACTTAAAACCTGTTCTATGTTACGAATTTGCTCGTCCGAAATGACCTCATCTGACCAGGCGATATACAACATCGGCAGAAACGGGAGCACACACGGATCGAATGTAAGTCCACTGACTTCTTTGTTCATTGTTTCCCCTGCAGCATCCACATTGGGTTGCTTTACTTGGAATGGAGGGTGGCAGCGATAACTCTTGAGCTACTTCGTCTAAATTAGCCTAAGCGCAGCAGCTTTTGGGCAGTATAACCTAGAGAAGAATCGGATCAAGTTGAACAATCGGTTAAAACTGCGCCTGCGACACCCACGCCAAGGATTTCAGTACCGAGTCAGAAAGGGGCTGTTCGGCTAACCGGAAAGTGGCCAATCTAACCAGCCGCCAGGCTAATGTCGGCTAGGTAAAGCTCGCCAACGCAGTTCATTGCGTCAGGCTAACGCGCATCCCCTGTTTCGGCAACGTCCGTGTCATGGTGGCTGTGATACGAATCGTCGGTTCGAATACCGTGCCGGTAGCGGTGCGTATTCGGTTGTTCTATCGCTTGTGCCAGCACGGCGCATACATTAGCACCCCCGTTTTGCAAACCACGAGCAACCACCGGCACATCACCCATTTTCTTTCATTTATTCAGGCTAATGCGATAGTCTTGCATTATCGCGCGGTCGAACTCGATCATACCGTTACGCGTCAACAATCTTCCTTACGGCGTTCAGAGTTAAACTGCGCAGTCTCTTGAAGGTTCAAGAATGGATAGGTAGTGACCCATGGGAACAAAGTATAAAATAGTCGTAATCGGTGCGGGCTTTGGCGGGCTTACAGCGGTACAAGGACTGAAGAGAGCCGATGCCGAGATCACGTTGATCGACAAACGCAACCATCACCTGTTTCAGCCATTGCTCTATCAAGTAGCAACCGCCGGGCTCTCGCCGTCAGATATCGCCTGGCCTATTCGAACAATCCTGGCGAAACAAGACAACGTCCGAGTGATTTTGGGCGATGTTGCAGACGTGGATGTGGCTTCTAAAAAGGTGATGACCGATATTGGTGATTTCCACTACGACCACCTCATCATCGCGACCGGGGCACGGCATAGCTACTTCGGAAAAGACCATTGGGAACGATCAGCGCCTGGGCTAAAACGGATCATTGATGCCACCGAAATCCGCAAACGCATACTGATCGCGTTCGAACGCGCGGAAACGGCGTGCGATGAGGCAGAAACGCGTCGCCAGCTAACATTTTTTGTTATTGGCGGGGGGCCAACCGGTGTTGAGGTAGCCGGGGCAATTGCAGAACTTGCTAACCACGCCTTGAAGAAAGAATTCCGCTCGATTGATCCGGGCTCTGCCCGTGTGGTGCTAGCGCATGGCACCGATCGCCTATTGCCAGCCTTTCCAGAAGATTTATCAGCCTACGCCAAAGAGGCATTGGAAAAGCTTGGGGTTGAAGTCATTCTCAACCAACTTGTTGCTGTTGATGGGGATCGGGGTATTTCCATGGACGGAGAAGACACGCCCGCGGCAACCGTCATTTGGGCCGCTGGTGTTCAGGTTCCCGACGTTGCGCACTGGCTGAATATCGAGACCGATCCTTCCGGGCGAGTGCCGGTCGGTGACGATCTGTCTGTTGAGGGCGCACCCGATGTGTATGTTATCGGGGATGCGGCGCTTGTTTCCTGGAAGGACAACAGCGTGCCGGGAATTGCACCAGCTGCAAAGCAAGCGGGTAGCCATGTTGCCAAGACGCTTCTCGCCAAACTGGGTAGTGGACGTGATCCCGGGGCTTTTAAGTACAGCCACAAGGGCAATCTTGCCACCATTGGCCGAAATTCAGCAGTCTGTGATTTCGGCAAGTTGAAATTTAAGGGTCGTTTTGCCTGGTGGCTCTGGGGTGTTGCACACATCTACTTCCTTATTGGTGTGCGAGCACCGTTTATCGTGGCCACTCGATGGTTTTGGGACTACGTGACCTACAGCAAGGGCTCACGACTGATCACCGGGGTATTGCCGTTGTTTGAAGAGTCCGAAAAGACAAAAGACTGATGAGGTAACTTTTGGGCCCTCAGGCTGAAATATTGATTCATCGTTTCGATAAGTTACATACAAAATATCCAGTTCGGGCCTTTGTTGTTTCTCCGCTTGAGCTCATGCCTTTTGCAGTACCGCTTGCTGAAGAAACACGTTCAGCGTTGGCATAGAGAGACGACTCAAAGTGGCTTTGTATGAATTGAAATAGAGGTGAATTTATCTTAGTAAGCGCAGCTAAAGTGCTGTTGGTGCCATTTACGCGCTTGTCACCCGCCACACAATATCACCCACATCGTCAACCACGAGTAAACAATTTTCTGGCCCAATTGCCACACCTACCGGACGCCCGTAAGACACCTTTTCATCTGGCGCAAGAAACCCACTTAAAATGTCGCGAGGTGAACCATTGGGTTTGCCATTGACGAACGGCACAAAGACGACTTTATAACCGCTGAGATTACTGCGGTTCCAGGAACCGTGTTGCCCGATCACCATGCCATCTTCATCAAAGCCTGGCAAAGTGCCCGCTGGCATCCAGCACAGCCCGAGCGACGCTGTGTGCCCACCCAGCGCATAATCGGGTGCAATGGCCTTGGCGACCATCGCTGGATCTTGAGGCACACGCTCGTCAACGGTCTGGTGCCAGTAGCAATAGGGCCAGCCATAAAATCCGCCCTCTTGCACCGAGGTTAAATAGTCCGGCGGAACCTCATCACCCAATCCATCACGCTCGTTGACGGCTGTCCACAGCACGTTGGTGTTCGGCTCCCACGCCATACCTACAGCGTTGCGTAAGCCTGAGGCAAAAATGCGTGAGTGACCGGTTTCAATATCCAGCACGTGTATGGCTGCTCTGCCCTCTTCAACCTCCATACCATTATCGGCAATATTGGTCGCTGATCCCACCCCTGCATACAGTTTTTTGCCGTCTGGACTGGCGAGCAAGCTGCGTGTCCAGTGACCGCCGGGTTTGAAATCGACCAGTTTGCGTCCCTCGCTGGTGATGTTGTCAGCACCCTCGGTATAAGGAAAAGCGACGATGCCGTCGGTGTTACCCACATAGAATATGTTATCGACCATCGCCATACCAAACGGTTGGTTGAGGTTTTCAAGAAATACTGTCCTGAGGTCCCCTACCCCGTCACCTGTACGGTCACGAAACAGTGTAATGCGGTTTGCTGATACACCGACAGCCGATGCTCGCCTCATGGTGCTTATCATGGCGTAGTCGAAGGCTGACTTAACAGGGAATTCTTGCTCACAAGACTCAGCCACGAGTACATCGTTATTGGGCAACACATGAACCCAGCGAGGATGCTTGAGCTCCCCGGCAAATTGGTTGACCTGCAAACCAGGAGCCGTTGTGGGAACCCTGCCGTCATCCCAGCCTTTGGCGGTGGGCATTTTTAATGTGGGGATGCTTTGGGGTGAGGCCTCGGGGATGACT
>CALFBL010000313.1 GCA_937951695.1 uncultured Granulosicoccaceae bacterium
TATCTGTACGCCGAGTCGGACGTATTGATAGAAATCGCCAGCGCTGATGCGGCTAATACTTCTACCGCTAGCGCCGCGGACGCATCGACAGCTGATGAATTGGCAAGCATCAACGAGGCCCTGTCCCTGGAGCGGGGCACGGCGATAAAAACCTACTTGGTTGAGCGTGGTTTGGAAGAGGATCGTTTGATCGTATCGGCCTTACCCTCGTCACGAGCCGGCCGTGGTGGTCAAACCATTAACATTCAGGCGGATACGCAATGAGTGGTTTTGCTGCTAACGCAATGACCTTCCTTGAGGATCAATTTAGCCCAATGATGGTGCTGGCCATCTTATTCGGGGTAAGCGCCTTGCTGGGTATGTTTCTCGGTGGCAGTATTATTGGTGCGTTATCCGCTTGGCGAACACGACTGAAGTTGCGCAAGATCGCTGACGCCAACGATACATTGGAAAAACTGTTGGTGGAGTCACGCCAGTCTGGCGTGAAATTGCAGGCTGAGCTGGATAAGCTACGATCGCGTTGCAACGGGCTGGAGGCGAAGCTGGATCGCGGGGATGAATCGGTGGATGCGGTGAGGCGGGAACTCAGTGAGGCGAAAGCGCAGGTCAGGCAACGGGAAAAAGAAAACGCGCTGCTAAAACGTGCTGCTGAGAAGAAAAATCCGCCAACGCTGATAAAACGGGTCCGCCCGGTCAAAGAATCTGCCCTATCCGGCTCAGACACTGGCATTATCCCTGACGATCAAATTATCCCTACCCTGCCCGAAGCGGAACTGACTGCCAATGTGGACGCCTACGATCTGTCTGACATCGAAGAGCTGGGTAAACAGGACGCTTAGTTGGGTTTTGTTTGCTGATCGTTCGACGGAGCCCGTTTAAATCATGTCGCGCACTCGTGAACAACCCATGTGGCAGCAGTTGTTCCAGCTCGATCACAACGACACACAGAGCCTGCAAACGCAGCTACGTCAATCCTTGGTAAACGCGATTCTCGACGGCCGCGTGGCGTTGGACATGCCATTGCCTTCGTCGCGTGAATTAGCCAAGCAACTCGGGGTGGCAAGAAATACGGTGGTGCTGGCTTATCAGCATCTGGTTGACGAGAACTATTTGATCGCGCGTGAAAGACGCGGATACTTTGTTAACTCGGACATGCTAACCGGTCGTGTTAATCAAGGCAAAGGCCTTGAGCCATTTGACGACACGGTGCAGATCGAAACCGTTCTTGATCTGAAGTCACATCGCAACGTGCGCCGACCAACCGATTGGAACCACTACCAATACCCGTTTATTTATGGGCAAATTGACTCGTCGCTGTTTCCGGTCAATGACTGGCGTGAAGCGTGCCGATTGTCGTTACACGTTGGCGCTATCAATGAATGGACGCATGATCGGATCGCTCGAGACGATGAACTATTGGTTGAACAAATTCATAAGCGTGTATTGCCGCGACGGGGTGTTTGGGCGGATCCGGATCAGATCCTGATCACCACGGGTGCTCAAAACGCGTTATTCATCACCGCGCAGCTGTTGCTGGACAAAAGCTCTACCGTGGGTTTGGAGAACCCGTGCTATCCGGATGCTCGCAATATTTTTTCATTATTCTCCGGTAATCAAATTGAATTTGCAGTGGGTAGTTCGGGTGTACAGACTGATGAGCGACTTGAGCGATGTCGGTTGATCTACGTCACGCCCAGTCATCAATGCCCGACCACAACCACCATGCCGTTGCAGTCTCGACGAGAATTACTGGCTCTAGCGGCCGAGCACAACGTCATGATTGTCGAGGACGACTACGAGAGTGAATTGAACTTCGTTGGCGAGCCTACGCCTGCGCTCAAAAGCCTGGATCGAACCCAGCAGGTAATTTACATCGGTAGTCTGTCGAAAACGCTTGCACCAGGGTTGCGGGTGGGCTTCATGGTTGGGCCGAAATCCTTTATCAAGGAAGCCCGTGCGTTACGACGGCTGATGTACCGACACCCGCCCAGCAATACCCAACGCACGGTAGGGCATTTTCTGGCATTGGGGCATCACGATTCGGCGGTTTTGCGTTTGTCGCAGGCGTATAAAAAACGTTGGGAGCTGATGAATCATGCCTTGCGACAACACGAGTGTTTTTCCGGCGCAGCCCCGGCATTTGGCGGATCCTCCTACTGGGTGGAGTTGCCAAAGCATGTGGAGGCCGAAGAGCTGGAGCAGCGCGCGGCCAAGCAAAGCGTGTTCATCAACGCGGGCGATACCTATTTTGCCAACCCGGAGGGCAATCAGCATTATTGTCGACTAGGCTTCTCTTCCATCAGCGACGAGCGCATCCAGCCCGGTATTGAGCGATTGGCTGGGGTGATCGATGGCTTTCGACGCTAACATTGCAACACTAACCGACCGACGCTACCGAATGTGAACGGACAACAACTTTGTTGACTGGCGCTCTTATCCCGTATCGATTGGACCTAACGCTCGCGCTGGGCTCTATATTACAGTATCGGTTATTCACACTTATAAGGAGTTGGACACCATGCCGCGCATGACCCCCAGTGAAGCGTTTGTTGAAACGCTCGTCGCCAATGGCGTCACAGATATTTTCGGCATTATGGGCTCAGCGTTCATGGACGCCATGGACATCTTTGCTCCCGCCGGTATTCGTTTGATCCCGGTGGTGCATGAGCAAGGAGCCGCTCACATGGCCGATGGCTATTCTCGAGCGACTGGGCGCCACGGTGTGGTCATTGGCCAGAACGGCCCGGGTATTTCTAACTGTGTAACCGCTATTGCGGCCGCCTACTGGGCGCACAGTCCTGTGGTCATGATAACGCCTGAGACCGGCACCATGGGCATGGGATTAGGCGGTTTCCAAGAAGCGAACCAGTTGCCCATGTTCCAGGAATTCGTCAAGTACCAAGGCCATGTGAACAACCCGAACCGAATGGCGGAATACACCGCTCGCTGCTTTGATCGAGCAATATCTGAAATCGGTCCGACCCAGCTAAACATCCCGCGCGACTACTTTTACGGCGACATCAACGTGGAGATCCCGAAGCCGATGCGTCTGGATCGCGGTGCTGGTGGTGAATCGGTGCAGCGCGAGGCTGCTGAACTGCTCGCCAAAGCGAAATTCCCGGTCATCCTCTCAGGTGGTGGCGTAGTGATGGCTGACGCGATGGACGACTGTGTGGCTCTGGCTGAGCGTTTGGGTTGCCCTGTTGTAAACAGTTATCTGCACAACGATTCCTTCCCCGCCAGTCACCCGCAATGGGCAGGTCCTTTGGGTTATCAGGGATCGAAAGCGGGCATGAAGCTGATTGAAAAAGCCGATGTTGTTATCGCGCTGGGTTCGCGCCTCGGGCCTTTTGGCACTCTGCCGCAGCACGGCATGGATTACTGGCCCAAGGATGCCAAGATCATTCAAGTGGATGCCGATCACAAGATGTTGGGTCTGGTTAAGTCGATTTCAGTGGGCATTTGTGGTGACGCAGGGGCCACGGCGCGCGCGCTGCTGTCTCGTTTGAACGACATGACGCTCGATTGCGATGCCACTCGCGATGATCGTATGGCAACCACGAAAAAAGAGAAAGACGCTTGGGAAGCTGAGCTGGATGCCTGGCAGCACGAAACTGATGATTTCAGTCAGGATATGCTCGCAGAAGCCGAAGGTGAAGAGGGTAATTGGCTGGCACCTCGTCAAGTGCTGCGTGAGCTGGAAAAAGCGATGCCGGCGGATGTCATGGTATCTACCGATATCGGCAACATTAATTCAGTGGCGAACAGCTACCTGCGATTCGAGCGTCCTCGCAGTTTCTTTGCACCAATGAGTTTTGGTAACTGTGGTTACGCACTGCCCACCATGATCGGCGCCAAGTGTGCAGCCCCTGAGCGTCCAGCCGTGGCGTACGCGGGCGATGGTGCCTGGGCCATGAGCATGACCGAAATCATGACTGCAGTGCGCCACAACATTCCAGTTACGGCCGTGGTTTTCCACAACCGTCAATGGGGTGCGGAGAAGAAGAACCAGGTGGATTTCTACGGTCGTCGGTTCGTGGCAGGTGAACTAGAGCTATTTCTGTTGCATTTGGATTAATGGTTGGCACATTTATTCTTTTAGTGTTGACACCGGCTTTGCTTGTCATCACGAATAGGATAAAGCGCTATGCACTGGCAATTTGGGAAGGAGAGCAAATTGAT
>CALFBL010000314.1 GCA_937951695.1 uncultured Granulosicoccaceae bacterium
CATCATTCCTTGTCATCGTGTTATCGGCGCCAATGGCTCGCTAACCGGCTACGCGGGTGGATTGAACCGCAAAGAGGGGTTACTGGCGCTGGAACACAGCGGTGCTGTTCAAGTAGCATTCTCATGAGACGTTACCGTGGACACTAGAGCGATCGAGTGGTCTGATGTGATAGAGCATCTGTTGTTGTCCGGGTTGTGGGGAGCATCTTTTCTGTTTATGCGCGTAGCGGCCCCCGAGTTCGGTCCGTTTCCGCTGATGGGCCTGCGGTGTCTGATTGGGGCAGCGACCCTTATAGTTGTGTTGTGGATGAGCGGAGGTCTGTCTCGGCTAGGCGAACAACGGATGACGGGTTATGCGGTTGGGGTAATCAATTCGGCCGTGCCGTTTGTATTGCTGGCCTTTGCTGCACTAAGCATAACCGGGGGCAAATTGTCGATCATCAACGCATTGGTACCCTTCTGGGGTGCGTTTATCGGTTGGGTCTGGCTGTCTGCGACCTTGACTCGTGGGCAAAGTCTAGGCTTATTGATCGGCTTTTTCGGTGTGGTGCTGCTGGTGCTCAGCGGAACCAGCACAACGCCTTCCGGTGAACTCGGTCCTTACTTATTGGCAGTGGCTGCCGGGGTGATGGCGACGCTTTTGTATGGGCTGGCCGCCAATATTGCCAAGCGGTACTTACAAAACACCAACGCATTGGTAAACGCGACGAACAGTCAGATTGGTGCCTCTGTCTTCCTAGTCATTCCGTTGTTGGTGTATTGGCCAGCTTACCCCGTGTCAACGCAGTCCTGGGTGGCAGTGGTGGGGTTGGGTGTGTTCTCAACCGGCCTTGCGTATTTACTGTATTTTCGCTTGATCGAAAAAATAGGCGCGCAACGTGCGGTTACGGTTGTCTTTGTGGTACCGGTGTTTGCCGTGGCGTTTGGCGCATTATTTTTAAATGAAATTGTAACGGTTTCCATGGTGGCTGCAGGTGTTGTGATAATGCTGGGCAGCGCCATGGCGTTACGACTGTTGCCAAAACAGCGGTAGTTTTGGCGGTAATGCCGGTAACAGTGGTCAGGGATGCACCGGAAAATCTTGTGCTGATTGTATCGGAGCTGAATACCTTCAGTGAAGCGTTTCACACGTTTCCAGAACGCCCCGTGGGTTTGATCGAGATCGTCTTTGAGCGTAGCTATCACAGCGGCCTGTCCAGCCCGTGTCAACGGTATTGTGAGCGGCACCAGTTGGCGTACGCTCGTGTGTCGCGGCAAAATCTATTGAACATTGAGCGGTACTTAAAGCGGTGGCAGGCAACCCTTGTGCTAACACATTCGGTACCGGTTTTGCCTATAAGGTTAATCGAACCATTAGCCCACGGTGGGATCAACTTGCACCATTCGAAACTCCCAGCGTACCGAGGTGGCAATCCGTTGTTATGGCAAGTGATTGATGAGGTGGATCGCATCGGGGTCTCAGTTCACGTGTTGACGGCCGGTGCGGATGAGGGCGCGATACTGGCCCAATGCGAATTTGATCGGCCTGCGGCAGTTTCGAAAGCTGTGTTGGCGAGCATGGCCAATCGTGATTGCGGTTTGCCCTTAATAAAAAAGGTGATCCCTGCGTGGCTGGATGGCTCGATTACGCCACAGCAGCAACCGACACCTTCACCCACATCGCCTGCGAATCATATTTCGTTTACCAACTTGCTCAGTATTGTGTCGGAACGTAGTGTGTCGTTAAATGGGCTATGGGACCTTGCCTGCTGTCTTGAGCGTTGGCCGCCTGAGGCTTTGCCAATCGATCCGTGGTGTCGCTGGGTGCCTGAGTCGATGGTGACCGATTGCTGCCATCGCCCGAATGTCGGTCAGCAAGTAGCGCGCTGGTATCAAACTGAGCGGGTGGGTTCGCGACTGCACTTGCGTCATCCGGACGGTTGTGTGGTGTTTCGAGCTCAGTTTCACGGGCCCACACTGCTGGCGAAGTTGCTGCTTTGACGTGTCCAGTTTGGGTTGTCGCGGCGAGGCATTTAAGGCAGTTTCTGATCGACACAACCTAGTGTGGTCAGGTTATGCTGAACGGATTCAAGCTTTTTCAAACCCTCAGTTTATTTCAGGAGTATCGCTCGATGGACATCAAAGGTCGTAAAGCGCTGGTTTTTGGCGGCACCTCAGGTATTGGGTTGTCAACGGTCAACAGACTCATCGACGGAGGGGCATCGGTGGTGGCGGTCAGTCGCAATCCCGACAAGGCCAAAGATCTGGTGCCTGCCGGGGTTGCACTGGTCGCTTGCGATGTCGTTGATGAAGTAGCGGTTGAGAAGCTGTGCGCTGCACAAGCCCCGTACGACATTCTGATTTCTGCTGCCACGGGAGGAGATCGTGCTATTGGCCCGTTTTTATCAATGGACATGAAAGGCTACCGCGCCTCCTTTGACAAGTTGTGGGGATACGCCAACGTGGTGCGCCACGGTACCGGGCATCTTCCCGATGATGGCTGCGTGGTGCTGGTCAGCGGCGCGCCTGCGAGACGGTGCAAGCCTGGCCAGATAGCATTAAGTTCGGTCGGTGGTTCGGTTGAAGCCATGGTACGGGCGCTGTCGAGTGAGATCGCGCCGAAGCGGATCAACGTGGTGTCTCCTGGCACCATCGATACGCCAATGGTGCCCGCGGAAGGCGCCGAGCGCGAAAAGCTCTACGCCAACATGACGCAAAACAATCTGATCCCGCGAGCAGGGGATCCCGATGAAGTCGCAAAGGGGCTGATGTTTGTGATCGAAAACGATTTTGTTACGGGCACCACCATTGATGTCGATGGCGGCTGGCTGTTGAGCTAATTCGGCTTTAGCCTTGGGCCCTCATCCCTCATTACGGTGAGGGCCAGTTCGCAAGCACAAGCGTCATACTGGCAGGGCGGTTTCGTACTTGAGAACCTCCATCGATAAACTCGATGTGACGCTGTATAAATCGATCTCTGACACTAACGCCTTATATAAACAGTCGAATGCTTGAGTCGACGCCACTTGCACTTTGATGATGTAATCGATGTCGCCAGCTAGGCGGTGTACTTCCACGATCTCTCTGTGGCGTTGAATCGCTGCGTTGAAACGCTCCAGCCAGTCTTGTGAGTGCTGATTTGTTTTGACCGCAATAAAGAAGGTCTCGGGAAGCGCTACGAGCGCAGGATCGAGTATGGCCACCTGGCGGCGGATGACACCGCCGGTCTGCATGCGTTTGACTCGGTTCCAAACCGCAGTCTTGGAAGCTCCCACAGTCTCTGCCAACTGTTCCATTGACGTGGAGGCGTCCTGCTGCAGGGCTCTGAGTAGCGCAAGATCGGTAGAGTCCAAGCTCATAGCGTTCTCCGGTTGAGCGAGAAAATAGAATATTGTTCTGAAAATAAATCAATATTTCGGAAAAATTACTTTTTCATTCCAAATTTATTGTCGAACGCGAAACAATATCCCAAAATGCCGTCAAACAGTGCGACCCACTTCCAGAAAATTTTAGAGACGAAGCAGCCAGCCCATGAGCCATTCCCAGATTGAAACCGACGTTGTGATTGTGGGCGCAGGCCCCTGTGGATTGTTTCAGATCTTCGAGCTTGGTCTGTTGGGCATAAAGGCACATGTGATCGAAGCGTTGGACAAGCCTGGTGGTCAGTGCGCCGAGCTGTACCCCGACAAGCCGATCTATGATATTCCGGCATTGCCAGTCATCGGTGCTCAGGAGCTAGTGAACAACTTGATGAAACAGGCAGAGCCATTCGACCCAACGTTTCACTTTGGCCACCGTGTGCACAGTGTCGTGCGTCGCGATGATGAGCGATGGCTCTTAACGACCGATCACGGTAAGCAATTTCTAGCCCATGCTGTGATTGTCGCAGGTGGAGTCGGTGCCTTCGAACCGGTGCGTCTGAAACTGCCCGGCGTGCCACAGCGCGACGGTAACAGCATCTTTTATTCGGTCAAAAACCCAGAGCTGCATCGCGATAAAGATATTGCGGTTCTTGGCGGAGGAGACTCGGCGCTGGATTGGGCACTGGACTTAAAGCAAGTCGCCAACAGTGTTGTTGTGATCCACCGTTCGGATCATTTTAAAGCAGCACCAGCCTCTGTTACTAAACTGCACGAAAATTGCGACAACCTGGAAATGCAGCTACTGACTGGCAACGTAACTGCGCTAGATGGTAACGACGACTCCACCGAAAAGTTCGATTTAGAATTCATCGATGTGACCTCCCTGGATGGAATTACCCGCCGAGTGGAGCTCGATCATCTGTTGGTGTTCTTTGGTCTGTCGCCCAAGCTCGGTCCAATGGCTGAATGGCCCGCGACAAGAAAGAAAAATCAGTTCATTGTCGATACCGAGAAATTTCAAACCGATCAGCCAGGCTTTTACGCCATTGGTGACATCAACTGGTACCCAGGGAAGAAAAAGCTCATTTTAAGCGGTTTTCACGAAGCGGCTCTGGCAGCGTTCGCCATAAAAGAGCAATTGAACCCGGGTAAGAAAGCGTCACTGCAGTACACCACCACCAGCACCTTGATGCATGAGCGTTTGGGTGTGGACAACCCTTACGCCGAAGATGAGATAGCAGCGTAACCATGGCTTCCCACGAGGTAAAGCACGTTAAATCCAACGCGTTGGTACTCGCTAATGATTTGCGTAGCGGCCTGACAGTTTATTTAGGTCAGAACAATCAATGGACAACCAAAGTCGGTGACGCGTTGAACATCACCAGTGACGAAGCTGCGACGCACGCATTGCAGGTCGCCGCCGACGCGGAAAAAGCCAGTATTATTATCGGCCCTTACTTGGTGGACGCAACGGATGCAGGTGTGCCCACGCACATCCGCGAACTATTGCGCGTCGACGGGCCTAGCATTAACTACTGTCAAAACCAGTCCTCAACGTAAGACGCACAGAGACTCAAGCATGTATCAATACGACGAATTTGATCAAACATTGGTGGATCAGCGTTGCGCCGAGTTTCGCGACCAGGTGACGCGGCGTCTGAACGGTGAATTGAGCGAGGATGAGTTCAAACCACTTCGCTTGATGAATGGTTTGTACTTGCAGCTGCATGCATACATGTTGCGCGTGGCGATTCCCTATGGGGTGTTGTCAGCGACGCAAATGGACAAGCTCGCTGATATCGCCGACCAGTACGACAAAGGCTACGGACACTTCACAACACGACAAAACATCCAATTTAATTGGCCACAGCTGGTCGAGACTCCGGATATTCTTGAAGCTCTGGCGTCAGTACAAATGCACGCCATACAAACCAGTGGCAATTGCATCAGAAATATCACAACCGATCCGTTCGCAGGTGTCGCAGCCGATGAAGAAGTCGATCCGCGTCCAGTAGCCGAATGGTTACGTCAGTGGAGTACGCTACACCCTGAGTTCCGTTACTTACCCAGAAAATTCAAGTTTGCCATTACCGGTAGCGCTAACGACCGGGCGGCTATCAAGTTGCACGATATCGGATTACGAATGAAACGGGATTCATCGGGTGAAACCGTGGCCGATGTTTGGTTAGGCGGTGGCCAGGGCCGGACGCCTAAAATTGCCCAGCTGTTTAAATCAGCGGTACCGCTCACCGAATTGATGCCGTATTTGGAAGCCATCATGCGTGTCTACAACTTGTATGGACGACGGGACAACAAGTACAAAGCTCGAATCAAGATACTGCTGGCCGAAACCGGATTAGAGACGTTGCAGCAGCAAGTGGAAGAGGCTTACAACGCGATGGACAAGCATGCGTTTCAGTCGGCAGTGGAAGACTATGAGCGTGTGTCCAAACGTTTTATTGCGCCGCAGCTTAGCGACAAAGACGCCGTGGATCCATCCGACAGGGTGGAATGGGCAGAGCGTCTTCGACTGTTACAGCAAGGTTTTGAAGTGCCCGCTAACGATCGCAGCGCCTGGACACATTGGTTAGAGCGGTGTGTAAAAGAACACCAGCACAGTGGCTACGCAAGTGTCGTGATATCGTTAAAAACCCCCGGTGATATACCAGGGGATGTGACCTCCCAGCAGATGCGACAACTTGCCAGCTTGGCTCGCGACTACGCTCATAATGAAATTCGGGTAACGCATCGTCAGAATCTGGTATTGCCGAACGTGCATATTCGCGATCTTTACGAAGTCTGGCGTTCTTTGCATCATGTCGGTGTAGCGGCTAGTAACGTTGATTTACCGAGCGATATCATTGCATGCCCGGGGCTGGATTACTGCGCGTTGGCAACTGCACGTTCTATCCCGATAGCGCAAGAAATTGCTTTGACTATACAGCACAAAGAGCGTGACGCTAATGGAGTTAGTGTCAATATCTCTGGCTGTATCAACGCTTGCGCTCACCATCACGTAGCGAACATCGGAATCCTGGGTTTAGACCGCGGTGGTGTGGAGAATTATCAAATCACGCTTGGTGG
>CALFBL010000315.1 GCA_937951695.1 uncultured Granulosicoccaceae bacterium
CACTGCGCGATATGGTGCAAAATCATCTGTTGCAGCTGCTGGTGATACTGGCGATGGAACCTCCTGTCAGTATTCACCCTGACGCAGTGCGCGATGAAAAAATCAAGGTGCTGCGCGCCCTGAAACCTCTGGTTGGCGCAGACGCGATAGAGAATACAGTGCGCGGCCAATACAAAGGTGGTGCCTACGCTTCGGGCAAAGTGTCAGGTTACTTGGAAAACCAGGACATCCCCAACGACAGCACTACGGAGACGTTCGTCGCCATCAAGGCCGAAATTGGCAGCTGGCGTTGGGAGGGTGTGCCGTTTTATTTAAGAACCGGCAAACGCATGGAAGGCAAGCACACCGAGATCATTGTGAACTTTAAAAAAGTACCGCATTCGATTTTCGAAACGGACAGTGGCCTTGCACAACCCAACCAATTGATCATTCGCTTGCAGCCCGAAGAGAAGATTCGCATGCGGGTGAACGTCAAAGCCTGGGGCGATGAAATTACCTTGAAGCCGGTGCATTTGAATTTGGACTTTAACGACGTCTTTCAAAAACGTCGCATGATCGCTTACGAGCGTTTAATCATCGATGCGCTGCGCGGCAACCCCGTATTGTTTATGCGTCGTGACGAAGTCTCCGCTGCCTGGGCGTGGGTCGATCCGATTCAGAAAGCCTGGACTAAGCACCAGTACGCGCCTAAGTCCTACACTGCAGGCAGCATGGGTCCGTCGGCCTCAAGCAGCTTAATCAGCCGCGATGGATTTCGTTGGTATGAGGAAGCCTAAGGTGACAACTCTTAAAACGCCTCCCATGGTGCAAATTGAATCCACGGTCGAGTTAGCAGAAGCGCTGGCGGTGCAGATCGCTGGCATTCTTGGGCAAGCCATTCAATCAACCGGTGTCGCCTCTTTGGTGGTGTCTGGTGGCAGTACGCCCAAACCGTTATTCGAAGCGCTTCGGGGCCAACCGCTGGAATGGGACAAGGTCACCGTAACGTTGGCTGATGAACGTTGGGTGCCAGAAGACAGCCCCGACAGTAACGCAGCTTTTGTGAAAAATACGTTGCTACAAGAGCGCGCTGCCACAGCCCAATTCGTCAGTTTGTACGAAGCTGGCAAGGCGCCGCACGAGGGCGTGGCCGATGTGGATCGACGCATCAAGGCTGTGGCTACGCCGTTTAGTGTGGTGGTGCTGGGCATGGGAGGAGACGGGCATACCGCATCGCTATTTCCTGGCGCCCCCGGCACGCAAGCAGCGCTGGAGGAGAGTGAAGCGATGGTGTGCATCGTCGAGCCTCAGAGCGTTCCTCAGACCCGGATCACGCTAACGCTGGCTGCGCTTATGAACACAGAATGTCAGTTGCTGCATATCACAGGTACAGAAAAGCGAGCCTTGGTGGACGAGGTGTTGGCCGATCCGGCCGCATCCCCGTATCCCATCGCCCAGTTTTTGCGTGCCGACAATCCGCGGATCTCGGTGTACTCCACGCACTAGTGTTTTGACTATAATCACACCATCTTCGACCACGCCCGGCTAGAGCTTCATGCTTGCGAAAATACGCTCTGCCCGAGATGGGCTGAGAAAGTCTGAACAAAAAGTGGCTGATGTGATTCTTGAGGATCCTGATTCCAGCGTGCTGTCCTCAATTCAATCGATTGCCGCCAAGTCGTCGGTCAGTGAGCCAACGGTCATTCGGTTTTGTCGAGCGCTGGATTGCGTCGGCTTCCAGCAGTTTAAGCTGCGATTGGCGCAAGATCTTGCCAGTCGCGGTACCTTCTTTTACAAGGATGTGACGGCTGAGGATTCCAGTAAGGAGTTGGCCAACAAGATTATTGACGGTACCGTTGCGTCGATGGTTCAAATGAAAAATCAGTTCAATGATTTGGCGCTCGACAACGCTATCCGTCTGTTCGATGAATGTGAGCGCATTGAGTTTCATGGCTCGGGTGGCTCGGCCATCGTCGCCGATGACGCCCAGCTAAAATTCTTCCGGTTGGGCAAACCCGCCATTGCGTACAACGACCCACACATTCAGCAAGCCGCTGCGGCGCTGTACAACGAAAAAACCTTAATGGTGGCGATCTCGCATTCAGGCCGTAGCAGTGACATATTGACAGCGGTGAATATTGCGAAAAAAGTGCGGGCGAAAGTGTTGTCGGTGACCGCCACAAAGTCCCCTTTGGCAGACGCCAGCGATGTGCACTTGTCGGTGGATCTCATCGAGGACAGCGACATCTTCTCGCCCGTGAAGTCTCGCATCGGACAGATGCTGGTATTGGATATTCTCGCAGTGGGAATTGCTGTGCGGGGCGGCGATGATATGCTTCAACAGCTCGCCCGTGCCAAGCGAGCTATTGATTCGCGCTTTATTAAATCCAAGCCCTGAAAACCACCCGCATGTCGTTCTAGTTAACGGTGCTGGTCTCGCCAAACGGCCCGACCGTGGTGCGGTCGATCAAGATTCTAGTGCGAGCAAATATGACGTCACTCGCAATTCGCATCCGCGAAACCCCCGAACTGTCCACATCGACGCTGAGCGGGTCGCTGAAGTTCTCATCGGTTGCGATCTGGATTTCAAAGCCGGACGTGTTCTGTGGGGCGCCAACAACCTCAATGAGATAGTCGCCACTGTCTCTGCTGATAGACGTCTCGACCGCTGGTAGAGCATCATCGATAGCGGCGATGGTGATCGGGCTCTGAGCGGTGAACCCCAGTAGGCCATTGGAATCAACCGCGCGAACCACCACGTTGTAATCACCGGCGGGAATCACCTCATTCAACAAAAACAGATCGCTCGTTACCCGCTCGTCGCTGGCGATACCCACACCATTTGGCGAGGCGGCAATCTGCACTGTGTATTCCGGAGTATCGGTAAGTCCGAACCAGCGTAAAGAATCCCCTAGCGCTATGCGCGGTGGGACAAACCGAAACACCGGCGCGGGCAACAAGTCGATGGGCTGGCCTAACGAGCCGCCGGGTGCGGTAACCGAGCCAAAACCTAAATCCAAAGATAACCGCGCATCCGAGTTAGCGGCGGCGAGCTCTACATTGCCTTCAGTGACCCCAATTCGTAAGCCAGTGTCATCAGCGTCAACATCAAACCTTGTCCCGCGAACTGCAGCTGATGCGTACGGGGTGGTGACCCTGAAGTCGGTCTGTTGTGACCCGTCGCGGCGCACATCGCTGGTTAGTGCTCCTTTGTCAGCAGCCATTTCAATCACACACAGTTCATCGCCGGTTTGGCAGTGCAAAGCGACGAGTCTGGCAATGGTGTTCGGTTGTAAATTGATCAGGGTGCCGGTGGAGAATACTAGGCTGGCATAGCCTGTGGTTCCGGTCTCAACTCGATCATTCAACCGCACCTCGTCATCAATTTCAAGAGAGTCGCCATTTAATGTCACGTCCCCTTTAGCAAAGATGACGGTGGCGAATTCGTTCCGCACGGGCAGTGTGACCGGTACTTGCAACGTGTCACCGGGTCGAAGAATTTTGCTGAGTGTCAGTCCGTTAGCGGTTGCCAATCTGACAGCCTCGCTCGCACTGCCCATTTCCCGCAGCGCGATGTGCGACAGCGTGTCACCAGGAAGAATGGTTATTTCACGCGTGACAGTCTGCGTCTCAGGGGCGTCAGCCGAATCTTGGGCTTGGCCAATCGATGCCAACGGGCCGCTCAGACATAGCGTGACGATCAGCCCACCAGCCGCGCGTTTCAACAAACACACTGGCCCACCGCTTCGGCGATCACAGCGGGGCGAACTGGGCAGTCTAAGCAGACCGGCCATCCCAGTTTCGATTCGCTTGTTCATCAATGCAAGAGGTTCGCTAAATTGTGATGTCGTCGTGTGTATTCTCACTTCCATCCAGTACCTTTAATCGGGTCAACCTGAGCATATTAGTTGTACCAGTACGACCGAAAGGCATTCCGGCCGTAATCGCGATAATCATCCCTAATTCCCCGAATCGTTCTCGCATTGTGATGTTGATCGCGTTCGAGACCATTTCGTCGACGTTCGTCATCTCATCTGAGAGCACCGCGTGTACTCCCCACACCAGCGCCAGACGGCGCGCCGTCTTTTTATGAGGCGTGCAACCGATCAGCGGTGCTTCCGGCCGCTCCCTGGCAGCGCGGAAGGCTGAAAAGCCAGATTCAGTATAAGTAAAAACCGCCGCAAGCGGCAAAACTCCTGCAATATGTGACAGCGAAGAGGTAATTGCGTCGGCGGCTGTGTCGCCAGGTGGAGGAGAAGCGGCGTTTATAACCCGCCGGTAGTAGGGGTCGCGCTCGACCTCAATAAGAATCCGATCCATCGCGGTGGCCGCTTCCACCGGAAATTCACCCGCAGCGGTTTCCGCTGATAGCATGACCGCGTCTGCACCGTCATAAGCCGCGGTGGCGACATCTGAGGATTCTGCACGCGTTGGCACCGGCGACTGAATCATGGATTCCAGCATTTGTGTGGCGACAATGACGGGCTTGCCGGCTGCGCGTGCCCGACGCAGTAGTTTCTTTTGCACCACGGGCACTTTTTCTTGCGGCATCTCGACGCCCAAGTCACCTCGAGCAACCATGATGCCATCGGACAAGTCAATGATGTCTGACAGGTGATTGATGGCCGAGGGTTTCTCCATCTTGGCCATGATCGCCGCCTGGTCACCGACCAGCTCACGCAGTTCGGTCATGTCTTCGGGTCGCTGTACAAAGGATATAGCCACCCAATCCACACCGAGGCTGAGCGCGTAGTCAAGATCAATCCGATCTTTCTCGGTCAATGGGGAGATTGGCAGATAGAGATCGGGCACATTGACGCCCTTGTGGTTACTGATGACACCAGCAACCTGTACCTCGGTGACGGCAAAGTCTTTGCCGTGAGAGGTCACTCTCAAGCGAATCTTGCCGTCATTCACCAAAAGGTCCGCACCGTCCTCGACAGCGGCGAAAATCTCCGGATGAGGTAACTGCACGCGCTCGCTGGTGCCCAGCTCATCGTTCATGTCAAGCCTGAAGCTTTGACCCACTTCCAATTGCTCCTGACCGTTAGCAAAATCGCCAACGCGCAGTTTCGGGCCTTGTAAATCGGCGAGTATGCCAATCGGTCGACCCCGTTCATCTTCCACCTCACGGATAAACTGGTGCACGATGGCGTGATCGTGGTGAGTACCGTGGCTGAAGTTCAGTCGAAATACATCAATGCCGGCATCGAACAGCTTCCCAATGTCCGCTTTCGAATTACTGGAAGGTCCAATGGTGGCGACAATTTTTGCGTCGCGGCGGCGTCTCATTTGGGGGTTACTCTCGTCGGGGCGAAATTTCTGTAGTTAAACTACAACATTAGCGCACAGTATAACGAAGAAATACCCCTGACCGCGACGGCGGCTCTGCTAAGTGATAATTCAAATCGGAAACCTCTTGCCATCCAAGCATCGCTGATGGCAGCGCAACAGCGCTGGCCCCATCCACCGTACAATAATGTCATGAAGCAACACACACACCTGATCAAGCCCGTCGAGGCGCGCACCGACAAGCGGCAACGTTTTGCTGACGAGCTGCGTGCCATTCTCAGCCCAGACCAGGTACTGCAATCGGACGAAGATTTGCGGCCCTACGAATCAGACGGCCTGACGGTGTTTAAGGCAACCCCAATGGTGGTGGTATTGCCAGCCACGGTGGAAGAGGTGCAAGCGGTTATGAGATGGGCCTCAGAACGCAAAGTACCGGTCGTTGCCCGGGGCGCAGGCACGGGCCTATCCGGTGGGGCATTGCCGCACGAAGACGGTATCTTGCTTGGTCTGGCCAAGTTTAACGCCATTCTTGAGCTGAACCCCGAACACGGCTACGCCCGAGTGCAGCCGGGTGTTAGAAACCTTGCCATATCAGACGCTGCCAGGCCGCATGGCCTCTACTACGCACCGGATCCATCGTCGCAAATCGCCTGTACCATCGGTGGCAATGTGGCCGAGAACTCCGGTGGGGTGCACTGCCTGAAATACGGGCTCACCGTGCACAACGTCTTATCGGCCACGGTGGTCACTGTGGATGGAGAGTTATTGACGTTGGGATCTGCCGGGCTGGACAATGCTGGCTACGATCTCATGGCACTGCTGACAGGCTCTGAAGGCATGCTCGTGGTGATTGTTGAGGTGATGGTAAAACTGTTGCCGGTGCCGCCAGTCGCCAAATTGGTGATGGCAGCGTTCGACAGCGTCGAGTCGGCCGGCGATGCGGTCGGTAAAGTCATTGGCGAAGGCATCATTCCGGCTGGGCTTGAGTTGATGGACAACCCAGCGATACGCGCGGCGGAGAGTTTTGCTCAGTGCGATTACCCGGTCGATGCGGCCGCGGTTTTGCTGTGTGAACTGGACGGCACCGAAGCGGAAGTGAATGCACAGATAGGCCGTGTGTCGCAAGTGTTCAAAGCTTGTCACGCGTCGGCGTTGCACACGGCGCAATCGGAAGCAGAACGCTTGTTGTTGTGGAAGGGACGCAAATCAGCCTTTCCCGCGGTAGGTCGATTGTCGCCGGATTACTACTGCATCGACGGCACCATTCCGCGACGCGAATTGTCTAAAGTACTGAAACGCATGGATGAGTTATCGACTGAGTACAACCTGCGTATCGCTAACGTGTTTCATGCTGGTGACGGCAATCTGCACCCATTGATATTGTACGATGCCAGCGTCGATGGCGAGGTTGAACGCACCGAACGGTTGGGCAGTGAAATTCTGCAACTGTGCGTTGAGGTCGGAGGCACCGTTACCGGGGAACACGGAGTGGGTGTCGAGAAGATTAATGAGATGTGCGTGCAGTTCGATACCGCGACGCTGGAACAATTTCACACGCTGAAGGCGGCTTTCGATCCTGATGGTCTACTGAACCCGGGCAAGGTGGTGCCAACCTTACAACGCTGCGCTGAGTTTGGCGCCATGCACGTACATAAGGGCCAAGTACCGCACCCCGATATTGAACGGTTTTAACGTGGCTTTTTCGTCTTTTGCGTCAAATGACGCCACCGTGACCGTGCTGGAGCAGGTAAAGCAGCACGTTGCCAGCAAAACGCCTATACGCATTGAAGGCGGCAGGAGTAAGTCTTTTTTGGGAAGACGCATCGACTCCGCTACAGAAACGCAATCGCTGCACCCGGATTCAAGCCAAGCCCCAGTTCAGGGACGCATTTCCACCGCGGAGCATTGTGGGGTCACTCACTACGACCCGACGGAACTTGTGATGACGGCGCGTGCAGGCACGCTCATTCAGGATCTTGTCGATATCCTGAAAGAGTCTGGTCAACAGCTACCGTTCGAACCGCCTTGTCCCAGTGGTGCGACCCTGGGTGGCACCATCGCCTGTGGTTTGTCCGGACCGGCACGGCCTTACTGTGGCTCGGCCCGTGATCACGTGCTTGGGGTCCGATTGATCAACGGCAAAGGCGCAGAAGTTGATCGTGGAACTGACAATACGTTTGAGTGTTACCCAAAAACGGAAGCACTGTATCAGGATCATGGAGCTAGCATGAATTGGTGATGCGACCCAGAACGGGAAGTGAAGTGTTAGCACGTGAACAGGAGAAGCT
>CALFBL010000316.1 GCA_937951695.1 uncultured Granulosicoccaceae bacterium
CCTTGTGGCCCGAACCGCGCGCCAGAACGCCCGCTTGTGGCGAGATCGAAGGGTACTCCGCTTATAACTACATCGGTCTCGCTATCTTCCAGTTGCGTGACGCGAGGCAATCGCAAAAAGCTCGAAATCGTGATGTAAAGAGGAAGATCAGAATCGGCTGTTTTGTTACTGGGTGCAATATCCATTAAGTTTTTCGAAAACCAGTCATTTTTGATAGAAACGGAGAGAGGAGTGTACACAAAGCCATACAATTTAAGAGCTTGGGCGCTGCGTATCCTGTCTTAGTCTGGGACAGGGAGGCGAAGCGCGTATGGCTCCGTTGGCGCACAACGGCGTTGTGATACATCGGCCCGCCCCGCCAGCGAGGATATCCGTACCCGTTCACCATCACCACATCAATGGCTTCGACCGAATCCGCAATGCGCCCAGCCAGAATCGCTTGGCCTTCTTCGTACATAGCGTCGAGCAGTGTGTCCATGATGGTTTCGTGGGTGAAAGCAATACGGGCAATGCCTTTAAGCGACGATTCCTGTTCGATGAGTTCTTCAACGAGGGGATCTCGCACGGGTGTTCTACCGTCGTCATAACGGTAATAGCCCGCGCCCGCCTTACGACCCAGTCGCTCCATCTCTACAATGCGGTCAGGTATATCCACGTAGCGCTCAGTGGGATCACGGCTGACGCTGCGTCATTTACGCATGGCATAGCCAATATCGAGACCAGCGAGGTCTTGCATTTCAAACAAGCCCATGGCGAATCCGAATTCTTTCATGGCCGCATCCACTTGGTAGGGAAGGGCGTCATCTTCAATCAAATATTCACCGGCACGTCGATAAGCAGACATGATTCGATTGCCAATAAAACCATCACAGACACCCGCTGGAACCGGTGGTTTTTTCAACGCTCGCGCAAGCGTAAAAGCTGTCTGCACAACATCCGGCGCCACGCTGTCTGTACGTATCACTTCCACTAACTTGATAATGTGAGCGGGGGAGAAAAAATGCAGCCCAAGCACGCGACTTGGATCACTGACCGAGGCGGCTAGTTCATTGACATCTAGGTATGATGTGTTGGAAGCGAGTATTGCCGATGACTTGGTTGACGCCTTTAGCTGCGCGAACACCGTTTTTTTAACCTGCATGTCTTCGAACACCGCTTCAATAACAAGAAGTCTGCAGCCGATAACGTTTGATAGTTGGTACATAACCGAAGCACTTGCAACAGTTCATCGTGACGGGTAGCGCAAAGCATGCCTCGCTTCAGACTTGTCGCTAGAATATTTTTTACGTTGTCATAACCGCTGAATAAAGCCTCATCATCGCGTTCAATCAGCGTGATGTTTAATCCAGCCATTTAGGCCGCTGCGGCGATGCCGGCACCCATTGTACCGCCACCAATAACACCCAGTTTTGAATAGTCACGCGCAGCGACGGATTTCAAGTCAGTCACTTTTGTCACCGTGCGCTCAGCAAAGAAAATGTAACGCAACGCTTTGGACTGATCATCTGCTTGCAGACGCAAAAACGTTTGACGCTCGGCCACCAATGCAGTAGCCGAGAGTTGTTTCGCACCGCTTATCACAGCCTCGGCCGCAGACACCGGAGAACGCTGACCTCGACTTTTTTTCTTTATTCGCTGTAGCGCATCGTCGACATCGGTCTCGGATAATGGGTTGACCACATCGCGTTCACATAGTGCAACAGCGCGCTTGTCGCCTTTCACCGCTTAGATAAATTCTATGGCGCTCAGCAGTGCGTTATTTTCTGCAGTCGCGCCCCCACCCCCATAAACGATCTGGTTTACAACTCGGTTTGTAGTTTTGGGTAATACCTCGGATTCCACTGTGGGCGTTGTAGCGTGTGCAAGTTGGTCGATTAGGCCAATCGATAATGCGTGAGTAGCCGTGCAGGGCTTGCCGCCAACTATCATCGACAGCGCTTCCTCCATGGCCACAAGCCGAGGCAAGCGTACAGTGCCACCGGCCTCAGGAATCAAACCCAAATTAACCTCTGGAAACCCGAGCTTGGCTGCACGGTCCGCGACCCGGTAATGACAACCTAGCGCCACTTCCAGACCTCCACCCAGGGCTGTGCCGTGAATCGCTGCCACCCATGGCTTGATCGCGTGCTCAATAGCTGAAACAACATCCGGCAAGTAGGGCTCTCGTGGCGGTTTCCCGAATTCCTTTATGTCCGCACCGGCGATGAAGGTTCTTCCGACACAGTGCAAAACGACAGCCTGCACAGTCTTATTCAGCGTTTGTTTGGGCTACCGCGTGAGCCAAGCCACTGCGCACCGCGTGCGACAGGGCATTAACCGGTGGGTTTTCAACCGTGACGACAGCAATGCCGTCACGATTGTCAATAAAAACAACGCTCGCCATCGGTTGATAGCTCGTAGTACAGAAGGAAACCCGGGAGACTTAAACAGCGAATTGATCGTTAGAAGAACGCTTGCAACCCGGTTTGTGCACGGCCTAATATAAGCGCGTGTATGTCGTGGGTGCCTTCGTAGGTATTCACAGCTTCTAGATTCATGACGTGACGCATCACGGGGTATTCATCACTGACGCCGTTGCCACCGTGCATGTCGCGCGCGGTTCGGGCAATGTCGAGCGCTTTGCCGCAGTTGTTGCGTTTCATCAAGCTGATCAATTCAGCAGACGCTGTGTGATCGTCGAACATTCGACCCAAACGCAATGAGCCTTGCAAGCCAAGCGATATTTCGGTTTGCATGTCTGCCAGTTTTTTCTGAATCAACTGGTTTTGCGCTAGCGGTCTGCCAAACTGTTTTCGATCCATCGTGTATTGACGCGCGGCGTGCCAGCACGCTTCAGCAGCGCCCATGGAGCCCCACGAAATACCATACCGTGCACGATTCAAACACCCGAATGGACCTGCAAGACCTGTGACGTTTGGTAGAAGGTTTTCCTCGGGCACAAACACCTCATCCATCTGGATCATGCCAGTCACCGACGCACGCAAACTAAATTTGCCTTCAATTTTTGGCGCTACCAGGCCTTTCATAGCTTTCTCTAATACGAAGCCTTTGATCTTGCCATCGTGCTCAGCCGATTTAGCCCAAACGACAAACACATCGGCAATCGGTGAATTGGTGATCCAGTTTTTCGCTCCCGACAAGCTGTAACCGCCATCGACTTTTTGGGCCCGCGTTACCATGCTGCTGGGGTCCGAACCGTGATCGGGTTCGGTCAGACCAAAACAACCCACCCATTCACCACTGGCTAATTTTGGCAAATACTTGAGGCGTTGCTCGTCGGTACCGTACGCAAAGATAGGGTGCATCACCAAAGATGACTGAACCGACATCGCCGATCGGTAGCCGCTATCAACTCGTTCGACCTCCCGAGCCACCAGCCCGTAGGAGACATAGTTGGCACCCACGCCACCGAATTCTTCCGGGATGGTTGCCCCCAAAAGTCCCAGCGCTCCCATCTCCGTCATGATTTCGCGGTGGAAGGTTTCGTGCCGATTGGCTTCGATCACCCGCGACAGCAATTTGTCCTGACAATACGCCTCGGCTGTGTCACGGATCATTCGTTCCTCTTCACCATTGACTACTCCAAGGCCTTCAATAGGCTAGATTTTGCCTCATGCCTTAAGTCGTTAAAATCGAAGGGGGTTTGTAGGGAACTCCTACATCTCATTGCCTCTTTCCTTACAAATAGAAACAT
>CALFBL010000317.1 GCA_937951695.1 uncultured Granulosicoccaceae bacterium
GGGCGTCAGTGCGGATTTGCGAATACAGGTGGGCAATCATGTGGCGACCGTGCGCGCAGGTTCTGGAAGAAGGCAAGCCGCTGTCGCTCTACATTCACTATTGAAAGGTGATGTGCTGGTGGTTATCGGAGCCGCTGATGAAGGCGCTGCCACGTTTTCTCGCGCTAAGCTGGAGCACGCAGCAGCGGCAACGGCCTACACACACACACCGCATGTGCCCAATGTTGCTGAACGCTTCAGTAAAGGCTGGCGAACCGTTTTACGATCGATCCGCCGGCGCTGGCGTCGCTAAGTTAACAAAACTGTGTAGCTTTCCAGCATTTGCCACATCGAGTGAGTCAGCGAGAGCCGGTAACACGGCACTATTGGATATCGATCACACAGCTAAGACTTTCACCGACAGTAAAGCAGCGCGCACCGCGGGGGCATTCACTGTTATCGGGTAGCGCGATTGAGCCTGCGGGGCAGGCGTTACCACGCGGGCCGGTACACCAGCTGTTGTTAGACAATTGGTAACACGCCGCATCGTCTTGCAAACATTGATTAGGCCCGGCGACGACTTCATCGCCCACGCGGCAAGACTGCGCACGGGTACCGCCACCGTCAAAGCCACCACCGCCATCACCCGGTGTACAGCCCACTAAGGTCAAACAGATCAATACATAAAGTAGGAGCGTTCTTATCGTCATATAAACTATATGTCTTAGTTAGTCGAACGGGATATCAACTCAGTCATTCACATTTAGCGGTAAGAGTGAATACTTAAGTCAAATTAAGCGGAACAATGAAACGTCACGTCAGACAAAATAAACGGGTTTGACCTCTCCACTTTCAAGCTTGCCGCGCCACAGCGCAGGTCCTGTTTTGTGTACCGCTTCGCCGGTGGAATCCACTGCGACGGTGACGGGCATATCTTCCACAACAAATTCGTGAATGGCTTCCATACCGAGCTCTTCAAAGGCCACCACTCGAGCGGACTTAATGGCTTTCGACACCAAATATGCGGCACCACCTACAGCCATAAGATAGACCGCTTTGTGCTTTTTGATAGCATCAATTCCAGCCGGCCCCCGTTCGGCCTTACCGATCATGCCTAATAGCCCGGTTTTCTCCAGCATCGCGTCGGTGAATTTGTCCATTCGGGTGGCGGTTGTCGGTCCGGCAGGCCCGACAACCTCATCGCGTACCGCGTCCACCGGCCCGACGTAGTAAATAAACTTGCCGTTGAAGTCGACCCCGTCTGGCAGGCCTTCGCCACTGTCGAGTAGGCCTTGAATCTTTTTATGTGCAGCATCGCGCCCGGTCAGCATGGTGCCACTGAGCAGCAGTGTTTCCCCCGGTTTCCAGCTGATCACATCCGCTGGCGTGACGGTATCCAGATTCACCCGTCGAGACGACGCTCCGGCTTCCCAGGTGACCTGTGGGTAATCGTCCAGAGAAGGAGGGGTTTGCATGACCGGACCATCGCCTGTGAGGGTGAAGTGGGCGTGTCGGGTAGCCGCGCAGTTCGGGATCATGGCAACCGGCAACGAAGCAGCGTGGGTGGGGTAGTCTTTAACCTTGATATCCACGACGGTGGTGAGTCCGCCGAGCCCCTGTGCACCAATGCCCAGGGCGTTCACCGCTGCAAACAATTCCAGCCGCAGTTCTTCGGCTCGATTGCTGGGGCCGCGATCTTTTAGCGCCTGAATATCGACGGGGTCCATCAGCGATTCTTTCGCCAACATGGCCGCTTTCTCGGCGGTGCCGCCGATTCCGAGACCGAGCATTCCTGGCGGACACCAGCCTGCACCCATGGTGGGTACGGTTTTGACCACCCAATCGACGATGCTATCACTGGGATTGAGCATCACCAGTTTGGATTTATTCTCGGAACCGCCGCCTTTGGCGGCCAGTCGAACGTCGACGGTATCACCGGCGACGAGAGTCGTGTGGATAACCGCGGGTGTGTTGTCGCCAGAATTTTTTCGAGCGCCGGCTGGATCGTGCAGGATCGAGGCGCGCAGCTTGTTGTCCGGATGGGTGTAAGCGCGGCGTACGCCCTCGTTGATCATGTTCTCAAGGTCCATGGTGGCGCCCCCCCATTGCACGTTCATGCCTACACTAACGAACACGGTGACGATGCCGGTATCCTGGCAAATGGGGCGCTTCCCCTCGGCGCACAGGCGTGAATTCATCAGAATCTGCGCCATGGCGTCTTTGGCGGCCTCGGATTCTTCTCTCAGATAGGCCTGATGAACCGCGTCGATGTAGTCCTTGGGGTGGTAATAGGAAATAAACTGTAGGGCGTCGGCGACACTGTCGATCAAATCATCTTGCTGAATGCGGGCCATATTAGTCGAACCATAAATTTTGACCCCGTTAGGATACCCCAACCGCAAAATCATGTTTTACTAGCGCGTTTGCCCTTGACGGGTGAGTAAGGTCTTGGTTTACTTAGCTTTCGAAGCTCGAATCACTCATTTTAATAGTGCTTAGTCTCTATGAACTGTTCCCGCATGACTTGCCGATGGCGGTGGCGACGCTAATACCGACTCCCCACAGCCAGGCCGCGTTAGCCTGACGCCAAAAAATGCTTTTGCATCAGCTTCAATGGCTTCTGAGCTTGTTGCATCAACTTATTTTCGGAACCGTTCATGAATATCGAAGAATTCGAGCGCCACCGCGCCGATGGATACACCCGCATCCCCGTGCACGTCGAGCTGCTCGCAGATCTTGACAATGCGTTAAGCGTTTTTTTGAAAGTGGCGAATCAGCCGAACACGTTTTTGTTCGAATCGGTTCAAGGCGGGGAGAAATGGGGCCGTCACTCTATCGTTGGGTTACCCAGTCACCGTCGTATCGAGGTCCACCAGCGCACCGTGACTGAAGTCGACGCCGGTGCGGTGGTCCAGTGCGTCACGGTGGACGACCCGTTGGCTTGGATAGAAGCCTTTCAAGAGCAATTTAAACTCCCCGATGTGACCGGTCTGCCGCCGATCACGGGAGGGCTGGTTGGGTATTTCGGTTACGACACGGTGCGCCTTATTGAACCGCGTTTGGGTGACAACCCGCACCCTGACCCGTTGCAAACCCCAGACATCCTGTTGATGGTAGCGGATGAATTGGTGGTGATCGATAACGTCAGCGGGAAACTTACGGTGTTGGTGTTGGCCGATGCTACGGTCGAGGACGCTTATGAATTTGCCCAGCAGCGTCTTGGGGTAATCGTGCGTCAGCTTCGCGTACCGGTTTGTCCTTTGCCCACGCAAAACTCTGGACGAGAACTGCTCGAAGCAGACTTCATCAGTGAGATGGGGGAGACATCGTTCAAGTCGGCGGTCGAAACCATTAAAGACTACATAACGGCGGGTGAATGCATGCAGGTTGTGCTCTCGCATCGACTCAGTGCTGCGTTTACCAGCCATCCATTGAATCTGTACCGTGCACTTCGAACCACCAACCCATCGCCTTATATGTTCTATCTGGACCTCGGTGATCATCAGGTGGTTGGCGCTTCGCCGGAGATTTTGGTTCGACTCGAGGGCGATACGGTCACGGTGCGCCCGATCGCCGGCACTCGAGTGCGAGGTAAGACGGAGGCCGAAGACGTAGCGCTGGAGAAGGATCTGTTGGCCGATGAAAAAGAGATCGCCGAACACTTGATGTTGATCGATCTGGGTCGCAACGACGTTGGCCGGATTGCACAGAGAGGCAGCGTCGAGGTAACGGATCAGTTCTTTATCGAACGCTACTCGCATGTGATGCACATTGTGTCGAATGTGGAAGGGCAGTTGCAGTCAAACAAGAGCGCGATGGATGTGTTGCGGGCCACGTTTCCGGCGGGCACCTTGTCAGGTGCGCCGAAAGTCCGAGCGCTGGAAATTTTGCAGGAGCTGGAGAACGTCAAGCGTGGAATCTATTCAGGGGCCGTAGGATATTTAAGTTGGAACGGGAATATGGATACGGCCATTGCCATTCGTACTGCGGTCATCAAAGATCAACAGCTGCATGTTCAGGCTGGAGCAGGCGTTGTCTACGATTCGGTTCCCGACAGTGAGTGGACTGAAACCATTAACAAAGCCCGGGCAGTGATGCGAGCCGGTGAAATCGCCGAGTATGGAATTGATGCTTTGCCCAAAGAGCTTGACACAGGCAATCGTGCTGGAGGTGACACGTGATCGTTGTCATCGATAACTACGATTCGTTCACTTGGAACATTGTGCAGTATCTGGGCGAGCTTGGTGCTGAGGTGCAGGTGTATCGCAACGATAAGATTAGTTGCGTAGAACTCGATGCGTTGCAACCTTCCGGGCTGGTGATTTCACCTGGGCCTGGGAATCCGGATTCGGCTGGGATATCGCTCGAGGCGATTGCACATTTCGCCGGGCGGATCCCCGTGTTCGGCGTTTGTCTTGGGCTGCAAAGCATTGGTCAGCATTTTGGTGGCAAGGTGGTCTTGGCAAAAGAGGTGATGCACGGAAAAATATCGATGGTGCATCACGAAGGCAGTGGGGTCTATGAAGGGTTGCCGAGCCCTTTTCCGTGCACGCGATACCACTCGCTGGTGGTGGAGCGTGAGTCTGTGCCGAACGTGTTTGAAGTCACCGCATGGACTACCGATGACTCCGGTGCGCGGGTGGAAGTCATGGGGCTCAAGCACACCACACTGGATGTGGAAGGTGTGCAGTATCATCCAGAATCGATCAGTAGCGAACACGGTCACGCGCAGTTAAAACAGTTTTTACTGCGCACAGGAGACATCAAATGAATTTTAGCGAAAGCCTTGAGCACATATTTTCCGGTCGCGATCTAGCCGAAGATGACATGAGCGCGGTGATGCGAACGGTGATGACAGGCGAAGCTACACCAGCACAAATCGGTGCTTTGCTGGGCGCCTTGCGCACCAAGGGTGAATCAGTGGATGAGGTATCCGCTGCGGCTTCGGTGATGCGCGAACTGGCGACACCGGTGGATTTGGGTGGCAGCGATGCTGTCGATATTGTGGGTACCGGCGGAGACGCGTCGCACACGTTTAATGTCTCTACTTGCAGTGCGTTGGTCACGGCTGCGGCTGGGATTAAAGTGGCCAAGCACGGCAACCGTTCAGTATCAAGTAATTCAGGTGCGGCTGATTTACTCGAAGCCGCTGGCGTGGCCGTGAACCTGAGCCCCACCTCGATTGCGCGTTGCGTGAATGAGGTGGGTGTGGGGTTTATGTTTGCGCCCAATCATCACAGCGCAATGCGTCATGCGATAGGTCCGCGGCGTGAGATGGCAACTCGGACCATTTTTAATCTGTTGGGGCCCATGACCAATCCAGCCGGGGTAACCAAGCAGGTGTTGGGTGTCTACGATTCGGCCTGGGTACGCCCGGTCGCCGAAGCGCTGTTGAAGTTAAACAGTGAGCACGCGCTGGTGGTACACGGACACGACGGTATGGATGAAATCAGCTTGTCGGGTCCATCGGTTGTGGCCGAGTTAAAGAATGGGCAGGTCAGCGATTTAACGCTCGATCCTGCGCAGTTCGGTATGCAGAGACAACCTTTGAGCGCCATTCAGGTCAGTGATCCTGCGCAAAGTCTTGCCATGATTCGCGGCGTGTTAAATCAATCGGCCGGGGCTGCACGCGATATCGTTTTGTTGAACAGCGGCGCGGCTATCTACGTCGGTGGGGGGGCCGTCACGATTGCCGATGGCATCGATGCTGCCAAGGCTGCAATCGATAGCGGTAAGGCCGCAGCGGTGTTGACCGATCTTGCCGAGCTCTCGCAATCGTTGGTGGAGGAGTAACGCGCATGGCTACCGGTTCAAACCCGTTGCGAATGCCCGATATTTTGAAGCGCATCCTGGAAGTCAAGCGCGTTGAAAACGCGACGCGCTCGCAACAGGTTTCACTGGCGCAGTTGAAGGAAAACATTGCCACTCAGGATTCTGTACGAGGCTTTACCAAAGCGATAACTCAAAAGCTCGATGCGGGTCAGCCTGCGGTGATCGCCGAGATCAAAAAGGCTTCTCCCAGTAAAGGGGTGTTGCGCGATGCGTTTAATCCAGCTGAGATTGCTAAAAGTTACGAGTTCGGTGGGGCAGTGTGTTTGTCGGTATTAACCGATGAAGACTTTTTTCAAGGCAGTGAAGCTGCTCTGGTTGCTGCACGCGACGCCTGTTCGTTACCGGTCATCCGCAAGGATTTCATCGTCAACAGCTATCAAGTGTACGAAGCGCGCGCGATGGGTGCGGACTGCGTTTTGTTGATCGTTGCAGCGCTGGATGATGAGTCATTAAATGATCTTTATCGACTGGCGGTCGAACTGGGCATGGATGTTTTGGTGGAAGTACACGATGCCGATGAGTTGCAACGAGCGCTTCGATTGCAACCGATGTTATTGGGAATCAACAATCGTGACTTACGCACCTTCGACGTCACACTCGATACAACATTGTCGCTGTTATCGAGCATTCCTTCCTCAGCGACGATCGTCACAGAGAGCGGGATACTGGATAACACTCACGTGCAACAGATGCGCTCAGCGAACGTGAATGCGTTTCTGGTCGGGGAGGCATTTATGCGAGCGACTGACCCAGGTGCTGCACTAAAGGCGATGTTTTTCGCAGCCAAATAAAGTATTGGGCACGTAAAAACCCGGCCGTCAGACACGATCGATATCGTATCTGAAGAGCCGGGTTTCCCTCGGGTACAGTGCTAGTCTGGGTAGATCAACGCGTGCCGAAAATAACCATGGTCTTGCCACGTGCGTGGATCAGACCCCGATCTTCTAATTCTTTCAGTACTCGACCCACCATTTCACGCGAGCAGCCAACGATCCGAGCGATCTCTTGGCGAGTGATTCGAATCTGCATGCCGTCAGGGTGGGTGATGGCGTCAGGCATCTTGGCGAGATCCAACAGCGTTGAAGCTACTCGACCGGTGACATCCAGGAACGCCAAATCACGAACTTTGATGCTGGTCCTGCGCAGTCGTGCAGCCATTTGAGTGGTTAATGCCATGAGCAAATCAGGGTGTTCGGTGATCATGCGGCGGAACTGGTCGTAATTCATTTCAGCTAGCTCACACTTCGAGCGAGCCACAACCCAGGCGCTGCGATTACCTTCAGCGTCGAATAATCCCATTTCGCCGAAGAAGTCACCAGCGTTTAAGTACGCTAGTACGATTTCTCGGCCATCATCGTCTTCTATGACGACACTCACAGAACCGTCAACAATGTAGTACAGAGTCTCAGGGACATCACCGTGGTGGATGATCGTTGTTTTGGCCGGATATTGGCGGCGGTGACTGCTTCTCAAGAAGGAGTCTAGCCACTCAACCGGTGGTGGTGCTATACGAGGCGCTAGCATACTAGGCGTTCTCCGTACTCAGTGTTTGCGCGAGTTCCCGAGGAGGAACAACGCCTTTTGGATAGGCGTCACTTATGAATCGGCCGAGTATTTGATACCTTGAACATATTTGTGTTTGAAATCGCAAACCTAAGCCTCTGGAGGAACTTTATTTTGAAAGCCCGTATTAAATGGTTGGATCATATGAGTTTCGTCGGTGAATCTGGCAGCGGTCATTCCGTTGTTATGGATGGCTCCCCGGATCACGGAGGGCGCAACCTGGGCGTCCGGCCCATGGAGATGGTTCTCATCGGTATGGGTGGTTGCACAGCGTTCGATGTAGCGCTTATGTTGCAAAAGTCCCGCCAAAAAGTGATCGATATCGAGGTCGAGCTGGATTCGGAGCGCGCTGAAGAGGTGCCAACAGTGTTCACCCATATAAGAGTACATTTCATCATCACCGGTCACGGTCTGTCGGAGAAGCAGGTCGCCCGAGCGATAGCGCTATCCGCGGAAAAATACTGCTCAGCGTCAAAGATGTTGGAGAAAACCGCTGAGATCACCCATACGCACGAAATTATTGACGCATCGAAGTCTTGACCTCGTGGTGTCGAATTCATGTCGCGATGGTATGGAATCGGAATTATACTACATTTTTGGAGGGTGTTTGGGCTAAACCTCTACCGATTGTTTGGCCTACTTGGAATTCTTTGAATAGATTTGAAAAGTACGTAAGTGATTGTTATTGAAGTATTATTTAGATGGAAGGTCAGGTTTTTATCTAAAAACTTGGGAGGTGTACCCAGATTTGGCCCCGCGATTGCAACGCCAGTAGTGCATAGTTTTTCTCCTCCTTTCCACCCGATTGAGGTGGACTAAGGCGCGACCCGATAACGGCCGCGCCTTTTTTTTGTGTGCCGTACGGACAGGTTCTTGAGAGCTCCATTCACGCAAGAATCGGTTGAGTTCGTCAGCCGATGAGCCTACAATGGCTGGCTACCATTGAATTTGCCTAGTCTCGAGGCCTTAAGTGAACAAAACCACCATCAGCGCCAAACCGGCCGAAGTTAAGCGGGAATGGTTCGTGATCGACGCCGAAGGCAAAACGCTCGGTAACATCGCTACCGAAGCGGCTCGTCGTTTACGTGGCAAGCACAAAGCCATCTACACGCCGCATGTCGACACGGGCGATTACATCGTTATCGTCAACGCGGAAAAGGTGGAAGTGACGGGCAATAAGTTCAAGAACAAGATGTACCATCACCACACCGGTTACATCGGCAACCTGAAGTCTGTGAACTTTGAAAAGCTGCAGGCAACTCACCCCGAACGCATTATCGAAACGGCCATCAAGGGCATGTTGCCGAAGAATACGCTGGGGCGTGAAATGTACAGAAAGCTTCGTGTGGTTAAGGGTCCGAACCACAATCACGCGGCACAGCAACCGAAGGTGTTGGAGATTTAATCCATGGCAGTTCAACAGTACTATGGCACCGGCCGACGCAAATCGTCTACCGCACGGGTTTTCATGCGCTCTGGAAGTGGCAAGATTCAAGTCAACCAAAAATCGCTGGAAGACTACTTCGGTCGAAAGACGGCACACATGATCATTCGTCAACCTCTGGAAAAAACCGACACTCTGGCGAATTTCGACATCAACATCACCGTGAAAGGGGGTGGCGGTAGTGGTCAGGCAGGCGCGATTCGTCTGGGTATTGCACGTGCGTTGCTGCAGTACGATGAATCAATGCGCTCCACACTGCGTGGCTCAGGATACCTGACACGAGACGCGCGTGAAGTGGAACGTAAGAAAGTGGGCCTGCGTAAGGCTCGTAAAGCCACTCAATACTCCAAGCGTTAATTCTATTCATCGCTGGTTCTCGGCGAGAAATCGCAGAGAACCAGCGACAGAATCTGTACGAGGAAAGCCAGCATTGTTGGCTTTTTTTGTGTCTGCAGGTTTGTTTATCTCTACAAGGTTGCTCAGGAACGGTCGAATATGCTACCCGCGGTTGGGCTAAGCAGTTTGTGATACAGCTTGCCAGCCGAGACATCGGTCATGGCCGACAGGTAGTCGGCAATCGCACGCGGACCCTGCTGTTCGTATTCAGCCAGTACCACCACGGGCAGCAAACGCTGCGGATTGGCGAGAAATATCTCAAACAGCTTCACGATGACTTGCTGTCCTTTGTATTGCAGCATTTGCAGCTCGGGCTTGAAAATCACATATTCCATAACGAACCTTTTTATCAGCAGTAGCATTTTATAAGCGGTGGGTTCCATCTCAACTTGCAAGCGCAGCAGCTCATGTTCGAATCCGTCGTCTTCGATCAAAGCAATTTGCCGAATGAAATAGCTTACCAGCCAGCTGATGGCGTGTTTACGATCTTTGTTCGAGGCGCTAAATAGCTTCAACGTGTAGTCATCGATGCGCGGGCCGATGGTGCCATCGTTCAGCGCCAGAATAGGATCGACCACGTGGGTTTGCCATTGATCCCGATCGACAAAGCCCAAAGCTAATGCATCTTCCAGATCATGCACGCCGTACGCGATGTCGTCAGCAAGCTCCATGATGCTGGTGTCGAAGGGCTTGAAATGGGTTTTCAAGTGGCCTGAAGGGGGAGTGGCCAGCTCGTAAAAGCGATCCACATCCGCTTGGGGTAAGGGCTCGACCAACCAGTCCAGCACCTCCTGCTCGTTGTCGTAGACACATTTAGGTGGTGCCCATCGATCGATATTGACTAAGTCGGTGGGTACAGCCTCTGCCAACGCCAGATGGCCACCGTGTCCATCGCGGTAGCGCACGGCCTGAGAATAGGTTGTGGGGTACTTCAGCGTACCGAGCATGGTACGGCGGGTCAGATCCAGCCCATCGTTGGCGGAAAATTCGCCCAGTCGGGCGATGATTCGAAGCGTTTGACCGTTGGCTTCAAATCCGCCGTGTTGGATCATCATGGTATTCATTGCCACCTCGCCGCCGTGCCCGAACGGTGAGTGACCGATGTCGTGAGCCAGACAGATGGCTTCGATTAGACTGAATGAGGGGATAAAGTGGTGAACATCGGCGTTCTCCCGCCGAGCTCGTAACACCTCGCAAATACCTGAGCCTATTTGCGCCACTTCCAGCGAATGGGTTAGACGGGTGCGGTAAAAGTCCGACTCACCCATGCCCAGCACTTGGGTTTTTGACTGCAGACTACGAAACGACGCGCTGTGAATGATCCGGGCCCGATCGCGTTGGTACTCGCTGTCATCGTGCGTGCTGTTGAACCCGCGTGGGTCGTCCTTGCTGCGGGCCGATCGGCGTTCTAACCACTGATTCACTGGGACAATCTTCCGGCTGCGTGATGAGAGTGTCGAGGCTGGCGCGCCTACCCCTGATGTTGCCGCTATTGTACTGGCAGCCCGACAGACTTGCTGATAACAATGGGCGATGCATGAATTACTGGATATTGTAGACAGCGACGATGTCGTGCTCGGGCGCGCCACCCGGGCTGAAATCCATCGAACCGATCGCCTACATCGGGCGGTGCACATGCTGGTGTTCAATCTTTCGGGGGATGTGTTCCTGCAACAAAGAGTCGCCAGCAAAGATCGCAACCCGAACCGTTGGGATTCCAGCGCAGCTGGGCACGTCGACAGTGGCGAGGAGTATCTGCGGGCTGCCATTCGCGAACTGGTCGAGGAACTCGGTATTCGTCATGAGGCCACAGACTTCGTTGAAATTCTGCGTCGAACGCCGGTTGCAAGTAACGGGTTTGAGCACCAGCGTTGCTATTCGCTGGTGACGAATCAGACCCTGACCCTGTGTGCTGAGGAAATTGCCGATGGACGATGGTTGTCCACCAGCGAGCTTGATTCCTGGGTGGCCAGTGGCGATAGTTCACTCACCCCTGACCTGAAAGCGCTCTGGCCGGTGTATCGTTCTCGAGTCTTGTAATCGAGTGAAAAAATCATGTTGAAGCCTGAACACGGCACATTGCCGGTTATAGCGGCTCCGATGTTTCTGGTATCAGGCCCGGAACTGGTGACCGCTTGTTGCAAGAGCGGCATAGTGGGTACATTCCCAGCGCTTAATCAACGCACCAATGAAGGCCTGGTCGAGTGGCTCGCTCAGATCAAGAGCGATCTTCAAGGGGTGTCTCACCCGGGTTTTGGTGTCAATCTGATTGTGCATAAGACCAACCCACGTTTGCAGCAGGATCTCGCTACCTGTGTCGAGCACGAGGTGCCTTTGATCATCACCTCGTTGGGGGCTGTGAAAGATCTGGTGGACGCTGTCCACAGCTACGGCGGCAAGGTCTTTCATGATGTCACCACGATACGGCACGCGCAAAAAGCCGCCGATGCGGGTGTGGATGGTTTGATAGCGGTGAGCGCAGGCGCAGGTGGGCATGCGGGTACCGTGCACCCGCTGGCTCTTCTGGGCGAGAT